>JAPUJX010000444.1 GCA_027295975.1 Gammaproteobacteria bacterium | reverse complement strand
TACCGATGCCGGTATCAAACGTGTACGACGTATTCAGGTCTATACCGCTGATGTCAGCCCCATTCGCATTGGCGAAGTCGGGCAGGATTCTGAGCAGAATCGCCTGCGTGTTACGAATAACCTTTGCCCGATTACCCACGCCGGCGTTGACCGCATCGATATAACACTGTTCGTTCGTCGCACAGGAACCTCCTAGATTCGCAAGCGCGTAGGCCGCTAGTGCCGCATTGTCCTGGGACAGGAGCGTGGCCGAGGCTTCACGTGTGATGATGTCCTCGTACTCGTAGGTAAAGTAGTCAACATCGATCTGCAAGCCTTCAAGGAAATTATCGACTGGTGCATAGGAAAAGCCGATACCCCAGTTTTCGGCCGATTCCGGCGTCAATGACGGGTTACCAACAGTCAGCGACGGCTTGAACGTGGTGCCGCCGACCAGGTCGGCCTGGTTGGCAACAGTCGTCAACGTGCCGAACGACTGCAGCAGGGACGGAACGCGGAACGACGTGCCCCATGTCGCACGCAGCGACAGGCTATCGATCGGTTGCCACATCATCGTAACCTTCGGATCAGTGGTGTCCTCACCAATCTCATCGAAGTCCTCGTAGCGAACAGCGACGTTGACTTCGAACCGGGGTCCGAACGGTACCCGAACCTCGGCAAAGTACGCCGTAGTAGTCAGCTTGCCAGACCAGGGGCGCGCGCCAAACACGAAATCCAGGTTGTCGGAGGTCAAAGACGAATCGAGGAACGTTTCGCCCTTGTCTCTGCGCTGTTGGAAGCCAACCGCCAGGCCAACCGTCTCATCACCCAGATCGAACAACTCACCGGATGCAACGATGTCGATGACGCGCTGCTTGTATTCAACGTCGCTCGATGCTTTACCGAGCAACCAGTTATAGAGCTCCGGCGGATTCACGAGCTCCAGGTTGGTTTGACCAAGCTGGCCGGTACGGTCGAATACACCGTTGCCGAATGGGTTGAAGAAGTAACACTGACCAGCGTCGAAATTGCCGCCGGACATGTTGAAGGCCGTGTTGCCCTCACCTGGCGTGCCAAATGTGGAATCACAGTTCGGACCGCCGTAACCATTCAGCGCGAGTTCCATGTGGGTGGACAGGGTGTCCTGCACTTGGGTGGTTGCGCTGTTGTGGTTGCTGGCCACGTAGGATGCATCCAGGCTCCACTCTCGATCGCCGAGTTCGAAGTCCCAGGTGGCACCCACCACGTAGCGGGTATCCTTGCGGTCGCTATTGGTGAATGTGCTGATTGGCCTGAGCGAAGCTGGCGTGTTCCGCGTACCACCCATCATGCGAGTGATGTTAGCGTAGGTGATCGGCTCGATACCGCGGCGGAAGGCATCTTCGACGCTGCCAGGATTCGGTGCGAACTGCGTTACACCGGCGGAGTCGATGAAGCTGGTGCCGGTTGGAATTGGCAGGGCTGGAGCGTTCGGGTTCAGCGAGTTCAACCGGAGGAACTCTGACTCGTTGTTTGAAAACTCGAAGTAGAGTTCGACCTGTTCGGTAAGATCATAGTGGCCGTTGACGTGGATCTTACGCATCTTCTCCTCACCCTGAATCGAGAAGAACGAACCGTAGTCATAGACGCAACGGGACGCGATCTCAAAATTATCGGTGATACCAGGCAGCGGTATGTTCCACAGGTGACCGAGCGGTCCGCCCTGCTCGAGGGCAGCGGAGTCATTGCAGTTCACATCGGCCTGGCCCCACACGGAGCCATCGGCGGCCATCGGCAGATTGCCGCTGTTACCGGCGGCGCCAATGCCATCAATAGCGCGATCCGTGAGCTGTCCGGGGCGAAGCCCGTTAGCTGCCCAGATAACCTGTTGGCCGGAGATCGGCTGCAGGCGGCCCGGCTGACCGGTGGACGATATCGTCGTCGCGCCATAGCGATCGTAGTTGTCTTCGATGTTGATTTCCTCGCGGTCGAGCAGCGAGGCGGATACAACGATACCACCGCGATCGCCCTGCACGCCCCAAATCAGTTCGATGTTATGGGTATCCCCATTGTTCGTTTCGTCGCTGGTGGTGAATTGATAGGACGCGTCAAACCCTTCGAAATCCTGCTTTGTGATGAAGTTCACCACACCCGCCACCGCGTCGGAGCCGTACAACGCTGATGCACCGTCTTTGACGATTTCGATTCGTTCAATCGCAATGTTCGGGACCAGGTTGTTTATGTTGGTTGACGCGTTACCACGGCCGTTGTACCAGGACGGAACATGGCGCTTTCCGTTAACCAGCGGCAATGTAGCGCCGTGGCCAAGGTTGCGCAGGTTGATTGTGTTACGACCGTCGGCACCCTCACCCTGAAAGGTGGAGGCGCGAGTCTGGCTGCCCGACGCCCACGGCATCGCCTGAATGATTTCTGAGATGTCTGCCGCACCGAGATCCTCGATGTCAGCGGATGTTATCACCGACAAAGGCGACGGTGAGTTTGCAGCATTACGTTTGATATAACTACCGGTTACAATGATCTCTTCGATCACTGAATCGTCACTTGCGGCTAGTGCGCTTTGCCAGCTGAACGCCAGCATTGTGCATAAGACAGATAGGTAGAAATTTCGCCACAGGGACGAAACTAAACTCTTCTCCATATTCCCTTTCCTTGTGTGGATGATTGCTCCGTCCTTCCTACCGCAATGACCCATCGCAGGTAGAAGGACCTGTAACATCACTCATTGAGACGGTACGGATTGCTGGACCATCTTCATGGGTGATCTAATCCCCGTAAATCAACCGACCGGTGCTGAAATTCAGCTACCTTCCCGACCTTCTAACAAGGGCTCCCGGGCGTGTCAAGCCTGATATCGTTTTTCGATTGGTGCAGTTTTGCCCTTACCCCACGAGAGCATCCACGTCTTCCCGGGAAACCAAAAAGTAATGAATCTTCTCACTAGAGCTACCCTCTCTCTCTTTTTCTCCCGATGTTCGATACTCCCGGAGTTTCCGCTAAAGGAGATCACAAACTTCACCAGGCGCGTGTGATATCCAATTGTTACAAAAATGTTGCATTCTGTAACGAGGCACATTTAACCACCCCGCGTGCCCATGTCAAGGGATGTTAACGCCGGACTCGATTAACGAGAAGGAGATACTTTGCAGGAAACGATTACCGGTGGGGCAGTCTTTACATGCTTTAGTTGATTTTACAGCAACTTGACCTACACGAACTACCTGGTGCGTACGTCGTGGCGTCAATTATCGACGGAGAGTGATTGAACTGTCTGAATGTCTGACCGGTGGTGGATGAGTTCCTGCAGGTGGGACTCGTGCGGATCAATCGCAAGAGATCGGGTACCGGCCTTTATCTGATCCGCTTGACCCGTATCGCCTTTTCGAAAGGGCAGTGCTCGAGGCGAGTCCTGCATCCAGACTTCATCGTTTTCGAGAGCGGGACGGCTCAAGCCCGGGTCGAACCAGAATCAACTGAGAAGCTCAGGGGCTGCGGAAACCTCACCTGGATCGAGTGAATTTTCCCCGCAGCGCCCGCCATGCCTCCAGCACGGGTACGTAATAGGCTTTTGCCAACGAATTGTGAGGATTGTCCTCCCCCTGCCCCAGGCCGATAGCAAATTCTTCGTAACGTTCCGGAATGTACAACGACCCGAACAACCAATCCCAGATAGCAAAAACCTCGCCGTAATTCTTGTACATGCGCTCGGGATCATGATGTATCTGGTGCATCGCCGGGCTGATGAACAGGTAGCTCAACGGCTTTCCCCAAGACAGCCACACATGAGAATGCCGCAAGTTGGCGCCGAAAAAATTGTATACCACATACACCGTATTGATGCCGAACAACACTTCGAATCCCGGGCCACCGAAAAACACGAATATGAAAATTCCTTGAAACACACCCGTCAAGGTGAGGGACATGAGATTCGCCAACAGGTTCCACACCGGATGTTTCCGAAACAAAGTGACCGGGGTCATGACTTCCGCGGAGTGATGTAACGCGTGCAAAGGCCAAAACACATCAGATTGATGGTGAAAGCGGTGAACCAGATAGACAGATAGGTCCGCGGCCAGCGTGTAGCCCAAAATGAACATCAGATAGGTGGCTGTACTCCATTCACCGACAAACACCGCCCGTCCATCGTTCATGTCGAGCAACACACCACCAACCTGAGTCGACAGCCACGCCTGCAACCCTGCACCAATCAGCAACAGCGGCGAAATGAATAAATTGATTAGAAATATGCCGTAATCCACTCGAGCAGAGTCGTGCAGGTAGATGGCTTTGGGGAACAGGAATTTGAAAAATCCACCCCGGGTGCGTTTCCGGTAATAAAGGCGGAAACTCACATAGGCCAGGCCGATGAAGGTCAACACGTACAGGTAGTAGAATTTCTCGCCAATGTTCAGCGGAATGTTGATCAACACGGAAGTTATGTCGACCAAATGGGTTGACAGCCTGTCAAACACGGTTCACTCGCGCTCCGTGCACGGGTATGGGACAGGCCTGAACCTCGCGTTGTTGCAAAGTCGGTTCACGATTCCATTTTAGCAATTCCGATTCGGGCTTTCCTGTCAATCGAAACCGGGCCATCGGGGAGTCGGCCGAGATCATGATTATCTCGAGAACACCTATGCAACCTGAGCAAATATGTCTGCGCCAGCCCGTACCCGGACCCAACTACTCGTGGCTTCCCAACACCCCGCTGTCAACCAGTTCCTCGATTTCGGCTTCGGTAAACCCATGTTCCCGAAGAATCTCGGTGCCGTGCTCGCCCAGTTTCGGCGCTATGCGTCTGGTGCCTGGCGGAGTGACATCGAACAGGGCAGCCGGGCGCGGTTGTCTCACCCGACCAAGCCCGGGATGATCGTACTCGAACAGCAGCTCATTGATTTTCACCTGTTCCTGCTCGACCACTTCCGGGCGCGTGAGTACGGGCGCACAGGGGACGCCGAACTCATCGAGCCGCGCCAACCATTGTGCACTGGTTTTTTCCTTGAGCACCCGCGCGGTCATTTCCAGGCGTAACCCGGCATTACGCATGCGATCGCGGGTCGTCTTGAAACGTTCGTCCTGCAGCCACTGCGGACGATCCAGAGCCGTGCACATTCCCTGCCATTCGGCATCGGATACCGCACCGGCGGTAATGTAGCCATCGCTCGTCTCGTAAATAAGATCTTTCGTGCGCTGACCCCTGTGCACGTCCGCCTCATTCCCAACGATCGTCAATCCACCCAGACCCTCCGGCCAGAGCCATGCGATGACCGCATCGAGCATCGCTATTTTGACATGCTGTCCCGCCCCGTTCCTTTCCCGGGCGAGCAGCGCCGCGGTGATCGCTTGTGCGGCGGTTAATCCGGTGGTCTTGTCGGGGATGACGGTGCGCATCATGCGCGGACGGTCGTGCTCGTTTTCGGCTTGAATGTCCGCCAGGCCGGAAAGCGCCTGAATGACAGGATCGTATACACGTTTGTGTGCATAGGGGCCTTTCTCCCCGAACCCGCTGATGGATACGAAGATAATTCGAGGGTTGATATCCCGGATGACGTCAGCTCCGAGACCCATACCTTCGATGGCCCCTGGACGGAAATTCTGCACGAACACGTCTGCCGACGTGGCCAGGCGTTTGACCACTCCGATTCCCGCAGCGCTTTTCAGATCCAGGGCAATGGACCGTTTGCCTCTGTTCGCACTCAGGAATCCCGGGGTTAGTCCACCGGGGTTGCCGCCCATGTGACGCACGATGTCCCCCGCCAGGGGTTCCACCTTGATTACATCTGCCCCCTGGTCGGCCAGCAGCACCGTTGCGACGGGACCGGAGAGAACGCGGGACAAATCCAGAATTCGAAAGCCGGATAGCGGGCCACTCATTGTTTTACCTTCCCACGGCACGAAACCAGCAGGACGATAACCGTCCCGTGAATGGTTTGTCGATGGTCTCGCCAGAGTATGTGTCACGGCAAAAGTGGAATCGGCATGCTCGAAAGGTTGTTCGGACTCGAAGGCGAAGTCGCAGTGGTTACCGGTTCCGGTCGGGGTATCGGGGAGGGTATCGCCAGAAGCCATGCCGGCGCGGGCGCCAACGTAGTCTGTGCGGCGCGGCAGCACTATTCTTGAGCTCCCGGGCATCCGAATGGGTGACCGGCCAGTGCATTCGCGTGACGGGTGGAATGTAACGACAAACCGTTGCAGCGGGAGATGGGGCCAATTTGAACCGAAAGACCGGTAGCAGCGCGGATATTTCCGTGTTTGAACGCTGGATACCGAATCGATCGGTATGGGAGTAAGCTCCCGTCAATCCAGCAAGCTCGCCGCATACATCTGGTTCGGGGTAAATTTATGAAAAGACTACTAGGTGTCACGATCCTGGCAATTTTTCTAACGCCTGCAACATCACTTTCATCCAATCTCGAGAACGTGGGGACTCTGTCTTTCCCGACTTCCGGCGCTCCCGAGGCCCAGGTCCACTTCATTCTAGGCGTCGGCACCCTGCACAGTTTCGGGTGGAAGCAGGCGATCGCCGAATTCAAAGCGGCCCAGACGCTGGATCCCGACTTCGCTCTCGCTTACTGGGGCGAATCGCTTTGTTACAACCACCCTCTCATCAGCGAACAGGATCTCGAAACTCCGCGAGCCGTCCTGAACCGGCTGGGCCTCACCCTGGATGAGCGCCTCGCCAAGGCACCCACGGATCGCGAGCGGGGTTTTATCCTGGCCGTGGAAGCACTCTTTTTCGGCGACGGGGCCACCGGCGCGCGGCGCATCGGGCACATGGAGGCGATGCGAACCCTCCACGATAACTATCCCGATGACGACGAGGTGGCGGCTTTTTATGCGTTGTCGCTATTGAGCGCGGCAGGCCCGTCGGGCGGTGCCGGTCAACGGCTGAAGGTGCTGGCGGGATCCATCGGTCTCGAAATCTCCAAACGCAATCCCGACCATCCGGGCGCCGTTCACTACACCATCCACGCGTTCGACGATCCGATACACGCACCTTTGGCTTTACCCGCGGCCAGGGTATTTGCCGACATTGCCGCGGCGGTTTCCCACGCACGCCACATGCCCACCCACATCTTCATACAACACGGTATGTGGGAGCAGGTTTCCACCTCAAACCAATCCGCCTATGAAGCGGCCGTGGCGTTGTGGGAACCGGGCGACCGTGCCGGCGACATGGTGCACTCCCTCGACTGGGGTCTATACGGCGACTTGCAACGATGCGACTACGTAAAGGCCAGCTTGTGGATCGATCGCATGGAAGACATCGCAACCAGAAACCCCGGTCAGGGGCGCGTTGCCGGCACATTACCCCGGGTCAAAGCTCGTTTTATTCTGGAAACACGGCAGTGGGCGACCAGGCCGGTCACCGATCAGAGCCCGGCGCCCGAGCTTCTGGCAACGGGGATCAGCGCCGTACATCTCGACGATCTGCAACTTGCTCAACAAGCGGCAAAACAACTCGAGACCCTGGCGGCCGCCGCTGCGGGAGACAAAGATACCTCCTATTACTCCCGGACGAGCCAACCACTGCAGATAATGCACAAGGAGGTGGCGGGGTTGCTTGCCATCGCCAACGGTCAGACCGAAACCGGGCTTGCCCTTCTCGAGGAGGGCGTCGCGGTGGCCGACTCCATGCGGCCGCCCAACGGTGCCCCGAATCCACTGAAACCGGTACACGAGTTGTACGGCGAGGCACTGCTCGCGGCGAGCGAATTCACCGAAGCGATAACGTTGTTCGAGGCATCCCTGCTCCGCACCCCGAACCGGCCGTTATCGCTGCTGGGCCTGGCCCGCACCTACGTGGCCCTCGGCAACGACGAAGCTGCCGGGGCCAGCTACCGGAAACTCGCAGACGTCTGGCAGAATCGAAATTTCCCGGTGCTCGAAGAAGCGGCCGTCTTTCTGGCCGCCGAGGGAGATTGATCATGGGTTCTACGACCTCACGCCGGGGATTCATGGGCCAATTTGGCGGCGGGATCGCAATCGGGGCACTGGCAGGTTTCAGCGAAACCGCCCTGAGCATGCCAAAAACCCAGCTTGGGGTCGGCAAACCGCCGGACGACGAACGTTACTGGCAATGGGTGACAAACGAGTTCCTGACCCAACCCGTCGTCGCCCATATGAACACGGGGACGCGTGGCGTCTCGCCGCGCAGTGTGGTCAAAGCCCAGTTTGATGCCATCCGCGCCTACGATTCCGACTACGTCAGTTATGCGAAATACGTCGTCAACGTGGATGCACGAGCCGTGATCCGCCAGAAACTCGCCGAATTCGTCGGCTGTGGGAACAATGAAATCGCGATTACCAACAATACCACTGAGGGGATGGCATACGGCACCCTGGGGATAGATTTCAAGGCGGGCGACGAGATCATTTACACGAACCACGATCACTCGAGTGGTGCGCAACCCATTAATCTCTGCGCCGCAAGGTATGGGATCAAACCGGTGATGGTGGATCTCTCCGATCCGAAGTTCCATCCCCCAAAAGACGCAGCCACCGTTGTCGAGGCAATAGACCACGCGATCACGCCGCGCACCAGGCTCATCAGTTTTTGCCACATCAACTATACGGACGGCTGTGTGCTGCCGGTCAAGGAAATCTGCGCCCTGGCCCGCTCGAAGGGCATACTCACCCTGGTGGACGGGGCCCACCCGCCTGGAATGATGGATCTCAACATCCGCGATCTGGGTTGCGATATGTACGCTGGCGCCGGCCACAAGTGGCTCTTGGCTTCGATGCTCACGGGCCTTTTTTACGTGAGTGAGGATATCCAGGATCGCGTCTGGCCCATCATTTACTCGGGGCCCGTCAATGGCATGAACATGTACGGGGAACCGGTATCCGACTCTACCTTTAACAACCAGGCGAAAACCGCCGCCCGCTACGAAATGCACGGATCTCTCAACTTCGCAAAAATGGCCTCACTCGATGCGGCGTTGGATTTTCACAATGAACTCACCCCGGCAGCCATCGAAGCGCGCGACCGCTATATGGCTCGACGTACTCGCGAAGGATTAGAAAAAATCCGCGGCGTCGAGGTATACGTATCGGAGGATCCCGCAATGAGTTGCGGTCTGGTCTCGTTCAACATTCGTGGGGTAAAGACGACGGAAGTGAACGACTTACTGTGGGAGCGGCACCGAATCTACATCCGTAACGTCACCCACGCAGAACTCGACTGGGATGTGAATCGCGTCTCGCTGCACATCATGGTGCATGGTGGCCAGGTGGATACCCTCCTGGGCGCGGTGGAGGAGATCGCCAAAGAGCGCCACGCCTCACCCGGATAAAACAATCTCCGGGTTTGGGAGAACCGCCAGGGGAATTACCGGTCAATCGGCGCTCGCCCAGCACTCCACTTCCACTGCGCCGTTCAAAGCCAACCCCGCTGCCGCGAAAGCGCTTCTGGCGGGCTTGGGACCAGGGAAATACGTGACATACACTTCGTTGAATCTCGGCCATTCAGCGATATCGGCGATCATCACCGTACACTTCACGATTTTGTCCATGCCGGAGCCATAACGCTCGAGGATGGACTTGATGTTGTCCATGGCCTGTTTCGTCTCGCCTTCGATACCGCCCGACGCCAGATCCGTGGTTCCCGGGATGATGCCCAGTTGACCGGACAGATACAGCATATTCCCCACCCGCACGGCTTCCGAAAACGGCAGGTTCAATGATTTTGCTTCCTCCGAAAGCAGGTATTCCGCGGCAATGGCAGTATTGAACCCCAACACCAGCGCGCAAAAAATGATTGGCGATCGCAAACACATATGACTCTCCTCCCCGTTGGGGCGTTATGGTAAACGATAAG
>JAPUJX010000443.1 GCA_027295975.1 Gammaproteobacteria bacterium | reverse complement strand
ACTGGCATCAACCGGCTAGTCCATCGGCAGAAAAGGACCATCCACGCAGGCGCGGCGCCCATCCGGGGCCACACATGCGCCACAAATTCCCACTCCGCATTTCGTCAGGTAATCGATGGAATTGAAAATCTGATCAATCCGACAAAACCTGCGCTGCACCTCCACCGCGGCGTGCACCATGGGTTCCGGTCCACAGTTGTAGAACAGGGTGTTGGCTAATGCCTCTTCCGACATGGACTCCAGGTGCCGGTGCAGCAACTCGGTGACCACACCATGGAAACCGCGGCTGCCGTCGTCGGTGGCCAGGTGTACCGAGGCGCAAGCTTCACATTCATCGACAAAATAGAGCCGCTGGGCGCTGCGCGCGCCAATGAAAATATCGCTGTTGCCGAAGTCGCGGGCAAGCTGGTAAACGCCTGCCAATCCGGTTCCCCCGGCCACCGCGATGATGGGAGAGCCCTCGCGCGGATTGGCGGGTATCCCGTATGGACCACGCACATACGCCCGGCTGCCGGGTCGAAGCCGTACGAGGCGCTCGGTGAACTGGCCCAGATTGATCACCACCAGCTTGAATGGGTCATCGCTCAGGGCCGAAAAAGGTTTTTCCCCCAGCCCCGGAATCCACAGGAAAACGAACTCCCCCGCTTTGATGTCCAGCTTGTTAGCAAAAGTGAGAATGGATATATCCTCGGTAATTCGTTCGTTCTCGACCATGACGACAGGACGGAAACCCATATCCATCGTGTATCGCACCAGGGTTTCACTCCGGTTGCCCTGGCTTGCGAAATCCGCCTCCAATACCTGGAAATAATCTTCAATCTCCGGGGAGGTCATACCAAAAAGCGCCGATCCCACACCAAAAATACTCGCGCCAGCATCACGATAAGCCCTGATATCGTCTGCACAGCTGATACCGCCGCAGCCGATGATGGGTACGTCGACAACTCGACCGATGTCGCGCACGCACTGCAACCCGGTTGGAAGTATGCCTTTACCGGAAAGACCGCCAAGCTCATTGCTCAACACCGGCTTTCCATGAGCACTGAAATAGCCAGGACCCACGGTATTGATGGCACAAAGGGCACTGGCGCCACCCGCTACCGCCGCCTCTGCGATTTTGCCGATGTCGGAGGTATTCGGCGTCAGTTTGGGGATGACGGGGATTTCTACCGCCGCCGTAACCGCGGCGGTGATCTCCCTGACCAGTTCCGGGTCTTGCCCCATGGCCATGCCATAACCTTCCGCGTGGGGGCATGACAAATTCAGCTCCAGACCATCAGAATACGGAGCGAGCAAACGTGCAACCTCGACGAATTCCGCTACGCTGCCGCCGAAGATGGATATCAAAAGGAAACGGTCAGCGGGCATTTCCAGCTCGGAGAAAAGCTCGGCGGAGCGTTGCGCGCCGGGATTGGTCAAACCCACCGCATTGACGAAACAACCAGGGGCATACTGACTGTAAACGGGTTCGCGGCAGCCAAGCCGGGGTTCCAGACCAATGCTTTTGGTCGTAATCACACCTACCTGGGGAACGTTGCGAATCAGGTATTCGATGATCGGTACCGCGGTGGCGACTATCCCGGAGGGAATAGTGAAGGGACCGGAGATGGTTTTACCCAGGAAAGCTGACCTCAAAGCAGGCAGACTCGTCGAGTGGACATGTTGGGTTGGGGATTCTACCTGCTTGCCGGCAGGGTCACCATCCGTCAGTTGAAACTCGCATCATGACTTCTCCGCCTCGCGAACCAGTAACGCCCGAATCTCCTCCCTGATGCGCGCTTTCTGTGCGGGCTTGAAGCCAACATGAAAGGTGCAAATCCGGCCCTGGCGATCTATGAGAAACGATGAGGGCACAACCTCGACACCATAGTCCGCGAGGGTCGTGTGACCGGGGTCGGCGAGAACGGGGTAGTCGACGGGGTAGTCCGCCAGGAAGCGGGTTGCGTCTCCAGCGAGTTCATCGAGATTGATCGCGAATACCTCGAAGTCGTCACGGGACTGGCTGTTGCGAATTCGGTTGAGGAAGGGCAACGACTCTCGGCAGGGCAGGCACCATGAGCCCCAGAAATCGACATAAACAACCTTGCCGCGAAGGGCGGCAAGAGTGCGTGTTTCACCCCCGGTGAGCAGCGGCAGAGCGATATCGGGAGCTGGCCGCGGTTCCCCGCAGTCGACGGTGGGCTCGCTGCAGCCGAGGAGCAGGGTAATGCCCAGGCAGCTGACCAATCCGATCAGACGATGGCTGCACAGGGTCGGCTGATTCAAGTTGATGTCACGGAGCAGACCCTCGTGCCGTCAGGCAGTGGCCAGACGCTCCTTGGCGCGGCTAATCAACTGGACCAATACATCGGGAGATTGCGCGCCGGGGATGGCAAAGGTTTCCTCGAGTAAATAACAGGGCACGCCGGTAACCCCCGCACCCTGTGCACGGGCGAGTTGTCGTCGAACTTCCTCGCTACCCGCGCCGCTTTCGAGGTATTCCACAACGGCGGCTCGGTCCAGGCCGACTTCCCCGGCGGCACCGCGCAGCACCTCCAGGTCGCCGACGTTTTTGCCTTCACAGAAGTAATATCGGAAGAGCACCTCCGCCAGCGCATGCTGGTGTTTGCTCTGGTGGGCGAAGTCCATCAATCGGTGTGCCTGAAACGTATTGGGCGTTGTTTTCATTGCTGCGAAATCGAAACGCAGACCAACGGCATCCGCCTCGATGCCAATAGGTTCCGGTACATAATCTGGATTTGATGCCTCTCCGAAACGCGCTCGCAAAAAAGCAAGCCGGTCAATCCCCCCGGGCGGCACGTTGGGATACAACTGATACGGACGCCAGATCAACTCGACGCCCTCCCCCGCCGGAGAGTCGAGAGCGATATCCAGATTTCGTTTGCCGATGTAACACCAGGGGCAAACGATATCGGAAAAGATTTCTATCAGCATCTCGAGCAACCTGAGGCGGCTGGCCTTCCAGGACGAACCCCACGATTATATGGCAAAGGCGGGTAATAAACTCCGGGGGACATATGCAGGTCGGGCTGGTTACGGGAACGAGAAAGGTCGACCTGGTGGAGATGCCGTCTCCCAGGCCGACTACCGGAAAGGCCGTGGTCGATATCACCTATTGCGGCATCTGCGGTACCGACGTTCATGCCTATCTGTCCGGCTCCCCATACAACCCCGCCATCTGCGGGCATGAGTGGACGGGGTTGGTGAGCGCGGTCGGAAAGTCCGTGACCAACGTCAAAGAAGGCGACCGCGTCGCCAGGCCCACCGCCGATGCCCCTGCGAATGCGGTTTCACAATGCTCCGCGTCTCCGCGCCGGCAGGTTTCCAGGCTGCTCGAGCGAGCGGCGCCGGACATCTCACGAACAGATCAACGGCACGCTGGGGTGCAAGGTGCAGACGTGGTCTTCGAATGTGCCGGTATTCCAGCGACCATTCAACACGCGGTGAACTATGTACGGCGCGGCGGTGTCGTGTCCCTGGTGGGAGTACCGAGCCTTCCCACGCAGATCGATGCTTCCACCTGGCTGGTCAAGGAGGTGCGCCTTTCGACCTCACTCGCCTATCTCCATGAAGAATTCGAAATCGCCAAAAGCCTTGTTGCCGACGGTCGCGTTCGTTGTGCACCGCTGCATACGAGCACCGTTCCGCTGCGCGGCCTGGCAGATGCATTCGCCAAACTGGCGGACCATCCGGGCGAGGTGAAGATCCTGGTGGATCCTCGTTTGTAGCGGGTGATGATCCTGGCCCTCGCTCAGCGGGCCTTGTAAACTGCCGCGCCTATGGACGAAGCACAATTGCTGGAGAGGGCACAACGCTACGATCGGGAAACCAGAATCTGTGAAGGATATGCGCGACACGCCAGATCGTATGTGCAACTCGCGGTGCTCGGCCTGGTCGCCGTCGGGCTGTTCGGTCGGGAGAATATTCAAGGATGGTTTCTGCTTGCTCTATGCGCATGGACGAGCACGGTTGTGTTCGGCGGGCTGTATCAGTATTTCGTTTTCCGCTACCTGGAGAACCTCGGCACGCGATATGACCTGCTGCCTATCGTCAAGCGCGCGAGGATATTGAACACCTGGGCAAACAAGCCGATTATTTTCTACGTGTTGGCCCTGATGAGTTTTTACCTGGCTGCTTTCGGGTTGATGTTAGATATTTTTCGAAGCTGAAGGAGCAACTTCAAGTTGAAGAAATTCCACCTGGTACTCATCAAGCCATCTCACTACGATGACGACGGATATGTCATCCAATGGTGGCGTTCTGCCATGCCGTCGAACACATTGGCTTCCGTTGTCG
>JAPUJX010000442.1 GCA_027295975.1 Gammaproteobacteria bacterium | reverse complement strand
GCACGTTTATTCCACGCTT
Organism: Gammaproteobacteria bacterium; assembly: GCA_027295975.1. Taxonomy (GTDB): domain Bacteria; phylum Pseudomonadota; class Gammaproteobacteria; order Pseudomonadales; family Azotimanducaceae; genus SMWK01. Next base: position 4,494 of record JAPUJX010000442.1, on the reverse strand, counting down.
CCGCCCAGTTCGGCCACCGAGTGACCATCATGTTCAGCTCGCGATCCGCGGCAGTTGCATCGCCGGTTTCGAACGCTGCGATGGCTCCACGCATTGCACGAGCGGCATCCGCGTCCTCGTGGTCACTCCAGATTGCCCAGATGCGTTGCTCCGCGTCCGCGCGATCACGTGGACGGCCCGCCTCGCGAAGCAGGTTGAAGAGTTTCTCGAGTTCCGGCGTGTCTGGGGTGGAAGCCGTCATCATGGTCACCAGCACCTGCTCGATACGCATTACAATCGGCTCGAGCATCACCGGCCCCTACAACGCCTCGGCGAACTTGGCCTCGGTGCGGTGGTAGTTCTCCCGTCCGGGATTGCGTTTCATGATCCCACGCCATTCGTCGGTCCCGAACACCTCGCCCATCACCTCGTGCCGCGTTGCCATATGCTCCCAGCGAATAATCCAGGTCACGGTAGCCGGACCCAGGGCGTCCTGTGGTTTGCCGTTGACCTCCGCCGGCTCGTCGATATTGATCCAGAAGCCCACGAGATCCAGATGCTCACGAATGTACGGTAACGCCATTTCTTTTGCCCAGGCCTTGTATTCCTCCAAAAGGCTTGGCTCGTAGTGGTAGTTGCGAATCTCGTAGATCATCCCATACCCTCCCGAAGTAGTGCGTACGTGCGACCGCTCAGCGCGGCGTTACGCGTTATAGTCATGCGAACTCGATCATCTCACACCACACCGGTATCGTTCTTTTCAATCATGGCGAAGGATAAACATTGTGACAGCCGTTGATGAGCAACAGGCACTCTTCGCCAACGAGGCTTTTTGCCTGGCATTTACGCAAAAGGACGCCGATGTCATGGATGCATTGTGGGCGCGGCATGCGCCACTGATCTGTATTCATCCCGGTTGGGCGCGTCTGACCGCAAGAGCAGAAATCATGGACAGTTGGAGGAGGATTCTCTCGAACCCGGATCAACCCGGCATGGACTTCTACGATCCCCAAACCCACACCCATTCGTCGGTGGTGCTGGTGACCTGTTATGAGCAACTGCCCGGGGGAGTCTGCCTGGCAACAAACGGGTTCATCGAAGAAGACGGTGCGGTGCGGATGGTGCTCCACCATTCCGGGATGTGCGGTAACCCACCCCCAACATAATCGCGTGGGCCAACCAAAACCTCGGTCATGAATATTTGCCTCGACCTCAGTCGAACTCTGCCGCGAGGTCGGCCAGCGCCTGGCCACCGCCGCGAAACACCGGCCATCCGTCGCCCGGTAACACGGCTTCGATCGATGGCATATTGGCGAGACGTCTGAGCGATTCGACGGCCTTTGCCTTGTCCGAGAGTTTGGGGTCCGGCAGCAGATGGAGTCTGCCTGCTACGTGGGCACGGATCAGATCACCCGTAATGAGAGTGGTGTCTTCGAGGAGCAGCGCAAGCTCTCCAGGCGTTTTCGATCCGTGGAGGGTCATCACCGTCAGCCCCGGCACCACCACGTCGCCATCGTTGAGCCACCCATCACATTCGAGCCGAACACGTTCGTCCGCGGGGCCCAGGACGCGCGCGCCGGTGGCCTCAGCCAGGGATTTCGACGCGCGGGTATGATCCGAATTGGTGATGACAATCGTGTTGACCGACCCGAGTTGCTCGAGGTGCGTCCGGTCATGATCGCTCAACGGCAATGGATCGATGGCCACATTGCCGTCTGGACGCACCCACAAAACGCTGTGGAAATCGATATCGAGCCCCTCGTTGAACAGGGACCAGCCGTAGATGTCGTCTCGGTGCAGGCGTTTCATTACCCATCCTCCATTGCGTCTCGCAATTTATCCCGCGTCTCTCGATCATGGAAATTGATCGTATCCGCCCCCGACCACCGTTTATCTTCGGGTCGTTTCTCGTTGCCATGGCGCGACCTCGACCGCTGGCTTCGCCGGTTTGCGACAAGTCCATCTTCTCGCGAGCATCGGGTGGCGGCAAGTCCAACCGACACAGGTGACACCTGTTCTCCGGCGAGGTAGGGTCAGAACTGAAACACCAACCTGGGGGAATGATGATTAGTCGAAATGTGCTGGCTGCATTGGTCCTCGTGATTCTGACCGGCTGCAGCGAACCGACCGTGGTTGAGACACCCGCCGTTTACTCTGCAGAGATTCGCTGGACCAGCTACGGAATACCGCATGTCAAAGCGGAAGATTGGGCTGGCCTTGGTTACGGATTTGCCTACGCCACCGCGACGGATGCGGTTTGCGTGATCGCCAGGGATCTGGTGATGGTAAACGGGGAACGTTCCATGCACTTCGGTTCCGACGACGGCAACCTGGCGAGCGACGTCTTCCATAAATCGGTGCTCAGCGCCGACAAGATTGACCAGTTCAACAAAAATCAGTCCGAGCGGGCCGAGACGTTTTCCCGCGGATACGTTGCCGGCTTCAACCGTTACCTGCGTGACCATGAGCAGACGCTGCCCGAGTCCTGTGCGGGTGAACCATGGGTTCGACCGATGGACTCCGAAGATGTGGCCAGGCTCGCCATAGGAGTGGGCATTCGTTATGGCCTGGGACGCCTGCAGAAAGAGATGGCTGCAGCCGCACCACCGGTGGACGAGCAATCCAGCAACCTGTCACTAACCACAAACTTCGAAGCGCCCGCTGGTATTGGAAGTAACGCCGTCGCTCTTGGCCGCGACGTGACTACCTCGGGGAGAGGCATTCTTTTTGGCAATCCTCACTATCCCTGGCACGGCTCTTCGAGGTTCCATTTGATTCACACCACGATTCCGGGCGTTGTGGATGTGATGGGAACGAGCCTTCTCACCACCACCCGGGTAGCCATCGGATTCAACAGAGACATCGCCTGGAGCCACACGGTGTCGACGGGCTTGCGTTCCACGCTCTATCGTCTGGAACTAAACCCCGAAGATCCCATGTTGTACCGTTACGGCAACGAGTTCCGCCAGATCGAAGAAGTCTCGGTGCCGATAACCGTAATAGATTCACAAGGCAATCGTGTCTCCACCCGCCACCAGGTGTACATGACCCACTACGGACCCGTGGTGGAATCCGACAATCTGCCCTGGACGGCGCAATTCGTTTTCTCGGTGCGCGATGCCAATCTCGACAATTACCAGTCATCCGACACCTATGACGCTCTCAACAAGGCGCGATCCATCGACGATGTGGAAGCGGCCATCAGCATGCAGGGAGTCGCCTGGACCAATACCATCGCGGCGGATCGCCACGGTACCGCGTTTTATGCGGACATCAGCGTGGTTCCCAATGTGGATGCCGAGCTTATCGCCAGGTGTCGGGTCGAAGTTGACGGCATCCCGGCCAGGGTGGTGACCCTCGACGGCAGCGACCCGGGATGTGAATGGAAAGAAGACTCACGCTCGACTATTCCCGGTGTGCTGCCGCCGCAAGAAATGCCGCGCTTGAGGCGCAATGACTATGTATCGAACTCCAACGACAGCTACTGGTTATCCAACGCGGAAGTTCCTCTGGAAGGTTATTCACCCATCATCGGCAACGAACGGTCCTCCCGGAGCCTGAGAACCCGGGCAGGACTGGTATTCATCGAAGAAGCTCTGGCGGTGGACGGCAAAATCAGCCCCGACGATATGCAGCAGATGATCTACAGCCATCGTAACTTCGGTGCCGAGTTGTTGCTTGATGATGTATTGAAAGTCTGCACGGCCGATTTTTCGGTTGTCGAACTCGAGCCCGGGATGGTGGACGTTTCCGAAACCTGTGAGGTTTTGCGCCAATGGGACCGGCGTAACGACGTAGACAGTCGCGGCGGCCACATCTGGCGGGAGTTCTGGCGGAAAGCCGCGTCGATCCATAATCTGTTTGTTGTCCCCTTCGATGTGAGCAATCCGGCGGGTACCCCGAGGGGCATTGCCGTTGATGACGAAGAAGTGAGATCCCAGGTTTTGTCGGCCCTCGCCAGCGCACAAACCACTCTCGAAAAAGCCAACATCCCGTTGGACGCCCGGTTGGGCGATATTCAGTTTGCCGAAAGAAGCGGCGAGCACATCGGAATTCCCGGCGGGGACGGTCGCTCGGGTATGTGGAGCGTGATCAGCGCACCGCTGCGGCCGGAAGTCGGCTATTCACCCATTCGCGCCGGCAACAGCTACATTCAGGTGATCTCCTGGGATGAAGCGGGGAACCTGGATCCGCGCGCGATTCTGACCTATTCCCAGTCCCCCGAACCGGAATCACCCCATTACGCAGACATGACCCGTCTGTACTCGCAAGGGGAGTGGGTCCGGCTGCCGTTCAGCGATGCTCAGATCAATGCAGATCCCGAACTCGTGACGTTATCGCTGGCTGAATAATTGGACCCGAGATTTGCTTCGAGTCACTCCTGCCCGACATCTGGAACGGCAAATTCCTGATGGGCAGCGTGCCGAACCTGACACGCTGGCTGGAGTATTCATCGGGCTAGCCGCTGTCCACCAGGTTACCCATATCGAATGAACCCGCGGGACAGACCAGCAT
>JAPUJX010000441.1 GCA_027295975.1 Gammaproteobacteria bacterium | reverse complement strand
GTCGAGTTGGTGTGGCTGCCGCCGGACAGGCAGAAGAACTCACAATGCGCCTTGCCCGCGATCTCGCCGCCTGCGTCGAGAATACGTTCAGCAACGGTCGCATCGATCTCAGGCACGTAGCCTTCGAGCGTCGCCGAACCGCACATCATCGGAATATTCGCGAGCATGATGTTGTCTTTGAGCGCGACGGTTTTGCCCGCGAGTTTTCCGCCCGAAGCGCCTTTGATGCTGGTACGGTAGTACCAGGCATTGAGCGGATTATCTTCCGGGGCGGGACGCGTGCCCGGCTCGCGCGGATACTTTACCGGCGGCAATTCGTCCGGCATCGCATCAACCTGGTTGAGGGCCGCGATCGACGCCCCCATCAGGCCGCGGAATGTTTCGAGATCTTCGTCGCTGAGAGTGAGGTTGAGCCCGTCGGCGACCGCTCTGAGTTCTTCCGGAGTAGGTGTTTCAATCGGCATCGGGGCATCCGTCTCGCAGAACATTAGTCGGTTACTTTACTCCGACCCCAACTTTCGTTCATGCCCGGTTAGGACCCTTCAGCGAGGTTCAACGCGATTAAGGTGTCAGGCTTCGAACTTCGAGCCCTCCAGATCGACAACTGAAGCCCAAGCAATCAATCCTCAAATCCAACAAACACCACGGCCTCTTCGACCGACTTGCGATTGGACACAACCGCGTTGGCCGGGAACGTTTCGTCGGGAAAACCCATGGCAACACAAATCATGATGACCTGATCATCTGGAATTTCCGCGTGCTCACGAACAACCGGAGACTGCATGATGCCCTGGCTGTTAATTACGCACCCCAGACCACGGGACCAGGCTGCATTGACGAGCGCATTGGCTACCGCGCCGCAATCAAACGGTGCAATGTCCCCCCCGTGAATAGACCGGTCATAGGTAACGACCACCGACACTGGCGCATCAAACTGACGAAAACCTCGCAGCACCCAGTCTTTGCGACTCGGTTTGTCATCCCATGCGATGCCCATCACCTCAAAAAGCTGCGCAGCGATTTCTTTCTGGCGCTCGCGATGCACACCCTTATAAGCGCCGTGGCCACGAAACTCTCGTGAATCTGGCACGCCCGCAAGGTTACGTTCGGTGTTTCCCTGACGTATTCGGTCCAGGGGTTCACCGGTAACCACAAAGAAATTCCAAGGCTGCGTATTCAAAGAAGACGGCGCGCGCATGGCTATCTCGAGTACTTCTTTGATCAATTTCCTGGGCACGGGATCGGGTTTATAACCGCGCGCACTCCGACGCCCCAAGACAACCTCATCGTACTGCACCAAGAACTCTCCTTCGTCGTTGAATCAAATCGTCAAGTTCGTCGAACTCTAACACGCCGACCCGCGCAACCCGTTCCTCCCGCACCTATAGGAGCTTCATACATTCGGCTCATCTACAATAAGCCATCCGAAGTTTGAGTGATCCGCTATGAGAAGGGCTGCCATTATCCTCATCGTGATGCTGATCGGCGCAACGGTTTTCTTCGCTACTCAAGACCCTCCCGTATCACCCGCGCTCGCACCCTCAAATACCATCGCGAACGACCTGACGTCGCGAACCACCAGTGGCGACGTAGTAGGTTTCATCGGCGATGAAGGCGCCCGCAGCTGGCTGGGCATTCCTTTTGCCAAGCCACCGATAGGGAATCTGCGCTGGCGTGCGCCGCTACCCCCGGAGCCATGGAACGATGTACGCGTGGCGAAGCAGGTGAGCGACCTTTGCCCGCAGCTCAATTCTGCGACCGCGAGTGATGAAGTCAGTGCGACACCCACGGTCGTCGGAAGCGAAGATTGTCTGTACCTCAACGTGTACGCACCCGCCAGCGCAAGCAATCGACCAGTTATGTTCTGGATTCACGGGGGTGGGAATTCGGTGGGCGATGGCGGTTCATACAACGCTTCCCGACTTGCGGTCAGCCAGGATGTGGTGGTGATCACCATCAACTACCGACTGGCCCATCTCGGCTGGTTCAGCCATCCCGCGCTGGTCACCGGCCAGCCTTTGGATGACTCCGGCAACTACGGCACCCTGGACATCATTCGCGCGTTGGAGTGGACCCGCGACAACGCCGCCGGATTTGGTGGCGACCCGGACAACGTGACGGTATTTGGCGAGTCTGCGGGTGCCTCCGATACCATGACCATGGTGGCATCTCCTCTGGCACGGGGTTTGTTTCATCGTGGCATCGTACAAAGCGGTGGTCTCAGAATCAGTCCTGTCGAGTTCGTCCAGGCCTATGCGAGTCAGGGCGGTCACCCCTACAGCTCGCGAGAGATTGTCAGCCACCTGCTGATTGCGGACGGCCTGGCTTCCGATGCAATCACCGCACAAACATACCAGGACGCGATGACGGCCGATGAACTGCGCGTCTATCTCTACCGCAAAACACCTAGGAACTTTTCACCCCATTCGATAACAGCAACTTCGGCATGATCCCAACGCCTGAAGTATTTGCCGACGGACATGTACTGCCGGCGATCAGCACCGAGGAGATCCTGAGTAACCCCGCCAATCACAACAGCGTGCCGATGATTCTTGGCACCAATCGAGACGAGCCTTCGTTGTTCATGTTTTCAGATCCACGGCACCTGGACCTGTCATCAGAGGTTCCCCGGCTCAAAGATGAGGCGCGCTATCTGCGCGAGGTGAAATACGGTGCACTAAGCTCGAAACGACGCGGCGTGGACAGTCTCGCTACCTACATGACCGCAGCAGGTAATCGTGACGTGTATGCCTATCGGTTTGACTGGGATGAAGAGGGCGTGGTGGACGGCAGAGACCTCAGCGTGGCATTAGGGGCGGGGCACGCGTTAGAAATCGCGTTCGTATTCGGCGATTTTGAAACCGGCTTGCCGCTGGGAGAATTCTTTCAGAACAGCCCGGAAAAGGAATTGCTGGCGGCCAGCATGATGTCTTATTGGAGCCAGTTCGCGGCAACGGGCAATCCGGGCAGAGGCCAAAGCGGTGACGGAGTCGAATGGCTCTCCTGGGACGCGCACGCCAGTACCACGTTGGTGCTCGATACCCCCTCAGACCAGGGGATCTACATGACCGATGGGGTGGTAAGCGCGGCAAGTATCAAAGCGGAACTGGCCGCGGATCCAGAAATTGCCGACGCCCTGGAGCGGTGCACCCATTACTCAAGAATCTTTGCATACAGCCCGCATTTCGATGCGGATGAATACGCAGACTTTGGGCCTGATGGCTGCGCGCAATTCGATCCCGCCGAGATTCGGGGGTTTTAGGTATACCAACGACGACGATCATCGCGCACGGAGCAACTTCGATGACAGAAGAACCATCGCTCCAAAGAACACTCCCAGTGCTCCTGGCAGG
>JAPUJX010000440.1 GCA_027295975.1 Gammaproteobacteria bacterium | reverse complement strand
GGTCGTGCCGATCCGCCCGTAAACAAGGAGGTTGGCAACTTCTGCGAGTGGTTCCAGCCCACCCGAGGAGCTTTTCAATCCACTCGAGCACAAAAGAAGGACGTTTCCCTCGGCCAACTGGACTCTCTGTTCACTGACTCGAAACCCGAAGACGAAACGAACCAATCAGTTGATGCAACCTCGAATACACCATCGACGGAAGACGAGGCGCGCACCAGGCTGGATTCCCTGTTCTCGAAAGACGACTAGTACTCCGTCAACCGGCATTGACCTGACCGTCTCCATACGTTGCGAGGATGGCCGCGAAAACATCGATAGCATCCCACAGGTTCTGAATTCTCAGGTTCTCGTTTGACCCATGTTGATTATTGTCATGATTAGCGATTGGCAACAAAACGATGGGCATGTCAAAAAACCGCTCAAACAGATAAATCGGCAGGCTGCCGCCCATGGTGGGGGTCAACAAAGTCGTCTCGTCGTCAAGCCCGTTCAGGATAACTGCCAGACGTAACGCGGCCGGTGAGTCCAGCGCGGTGCGAAAGCCGGGATATCCCCCACCCGCGTCCACCTTGATTACATTGCCGTGGGCCATGAGCACCGACCGATCCGGGTTTTCGTAGACGATGTGAAAACCCCGTTTAACGATGTGTCCCTCGAGAGCCTCCAGGGCTTTTTTCGGAGTCTGATCGGGAACAAGACGAATGTTCAGCGATGCGGTTGCCGTTGGGCGGATCACGTTGCTGGACTGCGCACCCACTCCACCTCCTTGTAAACCCTTGATGACGATGGCGGGTTTCATGATGGCCAATTCCAGCCGTTCGCCGCCGCTCTCCGTTCGCCCCAGCGCAAGTTCTCGGGTGAGCAGTGACCGCATATCCGGCATGGCCGCAATCGCTTCCCGCTCGGCAATCGTCAACGGACGTACATCGTCGTCGAAGCCATCAACCGAGATTTCACCAGCATCGTCTTTCAGACTCGCGAGTAGCCGGACCAGCGCGTCCGTGGGGTTCGCTACCCAGTTCCCGTAGTGACCCGAGTGCACCGGCCGTATGGGACCGTATGTGGTCAGATCGACCGTCATGCTGCCGCGGACGCCGAAAACCAACTGGCGACGACGGGACTGATGCATGGGTCCGTCGCAAAAGAGCAGGAGATCGGCCTGCAACATATCGCCATGTTGCTCGAGGATCCGCGCCAGCGTGGGTGAACCCGCTTCTTCTTCGCCATCCAGAATCAACTTGATGTTTACGCTCGGGGCGATTCCCGCGGCGTCGAGCGCATCCAACGCCGCCATTAACGCGATCAACGGGGCTTTGTCATCTCCGGCAGAACGGGCAAAAATCCGCCACTCGGGATCGATTGGCTCCAGCGCGTCCTCCCATGGCACAACCCGACCGCCATTTTCAACGAGGTCGGTGCGCAGCGTGGGTACAAAAGGAGGGGTCTGCCAGGCAAACGCATCCACCGGTTGGCCATCGAAGTGGGCATAAATCAGAATCGTCTCGGTGGCTCGCAGTTGCGAGCGGGAAGCCAGGACATATGGTGCTCGTCCCGCCCTGACGACCACGGAGGTGAAGTCTCGCTCGTTGAGGTAGTCGACAATCCAGGCCGCATTACGATCCATATCAACGGCATTGGCCGGTAGGTTCGACACATTGGGAATGCCGAGGAAATCCCGAAACGAGTTGATGATTCTGAATTCGTTCTCGACACGGTAGGCGTGGACGGCTTGCACCACCGCGCGAGCTTCCAGTTCCTCATTCGAGTAACCAACGCCTGAAACCATTGAGCCGGCCAATACACATCCGATGTTGAGTCGGGCAAACCATCCCCTCATATCATTCCTCGCTATTGCTGGCACGCCTAACCATAGGCTAGTGTCATTAAACAAATCCGACTTATCAACTTATTGGAGGCACAATGTCGCAATCGGTAGAGACTGGCTTGCGTACCAAAGCGATCCACGCCGGCGAGGGTATCGATCCCACAACCAGGGCGTCCGCCCCCAACCTGGTGATGTCCACGACGTTTGCCATGGCCAAACCCGGAGGGTTTTCCATCAGCGCTTTCGAGGGTGATGAGGTTCCCTTCATATACTCCCGGTGGGGTAACCCCACCGTTCGGCAACTCGAGGAGAAACTCGCAGTTCTCGAAAATGCCGAGGACTGCATTGCTTTCGCGTCAGGGATGGCGGCAACTTCGGGATTGCTTCTCGGCACGCTGAATACCGGAGACCACCTCGTTATCAGCGATACCAACTATGCCGGCACCGCGGAGCTTGTCAGGCAAATGCTGCCACGCATGGGCATTAACGTTTCTCCGGTGGACACGAGTGACATCCAGTCGGTGCGGGCCGCGATGGGCGACAAAACGCGGATGTTGTGGATCGAAACTCCGGCCAACCCCATCCTGCGTTTGTCGGATATCGCGGAACTTGCCGAAACGGCCCACGAATACGGCGCATCGTTGGCAGTGGATTCGACTTTCGCAACGCCAATTGCCACGAGGCCAATCGAACTCGGGGCGGACTACGTCGTTCACTCTCTGACCAAGTACATCGGCGGTCACGGTGATGCGCTGGGTGGAGCCGTGCTCGGCAGCAAACGGGTCCTTGACCAACTACGCAACGACGCCCTGGTTCACCAGGGTGGTGTGTTGAGCCCATTTAACGCCTGGCTCATATCTCGAGGCGCCGCAACGCTGCCGCTGCGCATGCAGGCACACGAAGCGAACGCCATCGTTCTGGCCGAATTCCTGGAAAATCATCCAGCGGTACTTCGTGTGAACTATCCCGGTCTGGCTTCCCATCCGCAACATGGGCTGGCGAAGCGCCAGATGGCAAACTTTTCCGGCATGATCTCGTTTCAGACAGACGCGGGTCCCACACTCGCCAGCCGTATGACGGCCGAGTTGGATATCATTCACTATGCGGTGTCTCTTGGTCACCACCGCAGTCTGATTTGCTGGATCGCAACCGACGATGTGATGACCTCGTCTTTCCAGCTTCCGGAACGGCAACTGGAGGGATATCGATCATTTGCGGGTGACGGTTTGTTCAGATTGTCGGTCGGGCTGGAAGATCCCGAGGATCTCTGTCGCGACCTCGATCGGGTATTAACTGGCTAGAGTCGCATCATGGGCATAACCCACACGTTTTCCGGCAACCCACTCGATCGAGGTGACAGCGAACGCCGGAATCCCGAGTGGCTGGCAAATTCCCAGAGCGATACGAGATCTCGCTTCCTGCCTTTCTGGCAACTCGGCGTGCTCGTACAAAACGCCTCCGAACCGAACCTCGGGTGGCTGAACGGCGATCGTCTCGACCTGTCCCGGGTCGATACGCCACCGGTGTTTCTGGGCTCGAGGGACGACGTCGCCCACTTCGCCATCGATGTCTCGTATCTTGCCGATCCCGTCCAGGAACTGGGGCTCGACGATAACTGGCGTTTCGAAGACGCGCGCATGGCTGCCATGGTTCTACCGGGGGAACAATCGGGCATCCTTGCACAGAGCCGCTCCCAGATCGATTGGCATCAGCGACATCGATTCTGCGGCGCTTGTGGCGCAG
>JAPUJX010000044.1 GCA_027295975.1 Gammaproteobacteria bacterium | reverse complement strand
GAGATTTGTCCGGCGTTCCGGACATTTGTCCGGCGTTCCGGACATTTGTCCGGCGTTCCGGAGATTTGTCCGGCGTTCCGGACATTTGTCCGGCGTTCACCCTAATATTTATACGAATCCGGTTTATACGGTCCGATGGTGTCCACCCCTATGTAATCGGCTTGCGCGTGAGTCAATGTGGTTACCGTTCCGCCGAAACCCTCCACCATGAGCAGCGCCACTTGTTCATCGAGCTTTTTCGGCAGGATCTCGACGGTAATGGGTGCACGCTGGTTCTCGGGCTGGTCTGCCCAGCGCAGTTCGAAAAGGTGCATCTGTGCCAACACCTGATTGGCAAACGACCCGTCCATGATTCGCGATGGGTGTCCCATGGCATTACCGAGATTCACCAACCTGCCTTCCGACAGGAGAATGATGTAATCAAGCGGATCATCGCTGCGAAACACCTGGTGCACCTGGTCTTTTATTTTGTCCCAGCGCCAGTGTTCCCGCATAAAGGTCGTGTCGATCTCGTTGTCGAAGTGGCCGATGTTACAGACCACCGCCCCTCGCTTGATTGTCTGTAACATGCTGCTGTCGCAAACGTTGGTGTTACCCGTGCAGGAAACCAACAGATCCGTATCCTGCAAAAGTCTCGTGTTGATGTCTTCGATCCTGCCGCTGTTGACTCCTCCGTTATACGGAGAGACGACTTCAAAGCCGTCCATACACGCCTGCATTGCGCAGATGGGATCGATCTCCACGATGCGCACGATCATGCCTTCCTGGCGCAGGCTCTGTGAAGAGCCCTTACCGACGTCGCCGTAACCGATCACCAGAGCACGTTTTCCGGCCATGAGCATGTCCGTGCCGCGTTTGATGGCGTCGTTGAGGCTGTGCCGGCACCCGTAACGATTGTCGTTCTTCGATTTCGTCACCGAGTCGTTTACGTTGATCGCGGGAATTTTGAGTTCGTTGTTCTCCATCATCTCGTAGAGCCGGTGCACGCCGGTGGTAGTTTCCTCACTGATGCCGTGAATGGATTTCAACATGTCCGGGTACTTGTCATGGATCATCTTGGTCAGATCTCCGCCATCGTCAAGCAGGAGGTTGGCATCCCAGGGTCGCCCGCCTTGCAGAATTGTCTGTTCGAGACACCACCGGTATTCGTCTTCGGTTTCACCTTTCCAGGCGAACACGGGAACGCCGCGCGCGGCCATTGCGGCAGCGGCATGATCCTGGGTGGAAAATATGTTGCAGGAAGACCAACGCACCTCGGCACCGAGTTCTATCAGGGTCTCGATGAGCACGGCCGTTTGAATGGTCATGTGGATGCAGCCGATGATTCTTGCGCCCTCGAGGGGAAACTCGGCGGCATAGTTATGCCGCAAAGACATCAGGGCGGGCATCTCCGCCTGGGCGAGGGTAATTTCTTTTCTACCGAAATCGGCGAGAGTGAGATCGGCTACTTTGTAGTCGGACATGATTGTTCCTCAAGACATGCGAGAGACGAAACTTTGAATCTGGATACGAAAACCGTTTTTCTGGGCGAGAAACCGGGGTTCGCCGGTATCGAACCCGGCGTGTAAAGCCCAATCGCTGAGTTCCCGGGGCTCGAACCCGAGCCACAGGTCGCCGCAGGCTTCCTTGGCCCATTCGTGGTCGTGACGGCAGAGTTCCACGACCACTAAAAGCCCCCCAGCCTTGATGACGCGATGGGCCTGATGAAAGAACAATTGAGGGGCGGCCATGTGGTGTACCACCATGGCGGCGACGACACATTGATATTTGCGTATGCGCGGCAGGGCGGTGAACTCCCTCTCCAGGAGCCGCACGTTGTTCAGGCTCCGAACCCGCTCGGCGGTTCGTTGCAGCATCGCTTTGGTACTGTCGATACCCACTACATCGGTGAACCGCTCCGCCAGCAGACACAACAGTTCCCCGTCACCCGGACCGATTTCGAGCGCTGTGGTCGGTGCGACGTCGCCGTGACGAATCAGGTCCATCACGCTCGGTGCGTAGACACCCGCTTCGCTGATCAGGGCTTGTTGATCACGGAATTTGCCCGCGGTTGCGGCGAAAAATTCTTCGCTGCGCAATCGACGTTGCTCGTGAACTTCGTGTAACTTCGTCCGCACCGCCTCATCCAGCGCAAGATCGTCCAAAGCGGCAAAAAGCGCTGTGCGCAACCGATCTTCCACGTTGATGGAGCGTCTGTAGAAAATACTGTTACCTTCACGACGTCTCGCTACCAGGTGAGCCAGATGTAACACTTTGAGATGATGGCTGAGCGCCGGTTGTGGGGTGGAGAAAATGTGGCACAACTCCAGCACCCCGAAAGAATCCTCCTTCAACGCCCGCAGGATATTGGCGCGCAGGCGATCTCCGACCGCCTTGGTGGTGGTCACCAGGTCGTCAACGCAAGGTGTGGGTGTTAGCGGCTCAGCCAATTATTCGGTGCTCAAAGGTCATCTGATCAGTGGGCCGGCGATGGTAGCAGGCCGTCTATTCAATATCAAAATTTATTGATATTGGAATTTTCATACAGACTGGCACAATGACGCTCCCGGCAGACGATTCGAGCGGCGACATGAACAGAACCTACCCTTCCAGGCTTGTAAGCAAACTGCCTGATGTGGATACGACCATCTTTACCGTGATGTCCGAATTGGCCCGGGAACAGGGAGCACTCAATTTATCCCAGGGATACCCGGATTTTGACGGGCCACCGGAACTTCTCGAGCGGGTACAGCACTATTTGACCCATGGTCACAATCAATATGCGCCCATGATGGGAGCGCCGAGCCTGCGCGAGGCGCTTGCAACCAAGGTCGGGGATCTTTACGGATGTGTGGTAGACCCGGACGCGGAGATCACCGTCACCTCAGGGGCGACCGAAGCGCTGTTCTGTGCCATAGCGGCGGTTGTTCGCCCCGATGACGAGGTGATTGTCTTCGATCCGGCGTACGACAGTTACGAACCGGTGATTACCCTGCAGGGTGGAATCACGCGCCACGTGCCCATGCATCCACCGTCGTATGGGATCGATTGGGATCTGGTGGCCGACACCATCAACGAGCGCACCCGTCTGATAATCAGCAATACCCCGCACAACCCAACGGGCTCTGTGTGGGGTACGGAAGACATCGACGCGCTGCGCGCGGTCGTTGCGGATCGCGACATATACCTGCTGGCTGACGAGGTATACGAGCACATGGTGTACGACAATCGCCCCCACGAAAGTTTGTGCCGCTACTCCGATCTTTTTGCGCGAAGTTTTGTCGTGTCTTCGCTGGGCAAGACATATCATACGACGGGTTGGAAGATTGGATATTGTGTGGCCCCGGAACCACTCTCAGCCGAATTCCGGCGCATCCATCAGTACGTCACGTTTACCTCGAATACTCCCGTTCAACTGGGACTTGCGGATTTTCTTTCAACGCACCCCGAGCATCACCTGCAACTACCGGAGTTTTATCAGGCAAAGCGGGATTTGTTCTGTGGTTTGTTGGCCGATTCTACTTTCTCGCCGGTGCCGAGTTCCGGTACCTATTTTCAGTTGCTCGACTACGGACATTATTCCAACGAGCACGACACCGACCTGGCTGTGCGGCTTACTCGAGAGGCGAAGTTGGCCTCTATCCCCATTTCGGTTTTTTATGAGAAGGATCCCGGCCACACCGTCTTGCGTTTTTGCTTCTGCAAAGATGACGAAACCTTACAACGTGGAGCGGAGATCTTGTGCGGCCTTTGACGCTCAGCCTCATTCAGACACAAACCCATTGGCATGATCCCGCGGCCAATAGAACGATGTTCGATCGCTGGTTCGCCAAGCTGCCAGACTCGGCGGACGTGGTTGTGTTACCGGAGATGTTCAGCACCGGGTTTACCATGAATTCGGCCAACGTTGCGGAGCCCATGAGCGGCCCGACGGTCGAGTGGCTCAGAACCGCGGCGGCTATGCTGAACAAAGTAGTCTGCGGCAGCATGGTTATCGAAGAGGGTGGTTTCCACTATAACCGTTTTTTGTGGGCAACTCCGAACGGCGAGCTTGATGTATATGATAAACGACATCGGTTTCGCATGGCCGGTGAACACGATCATTACGACGCCGGAAACCAACGGCTCGTTGTGACGGTTGGGGATTGGAAGATATGTCCGATGGTTTGTTACGACTTG
>JAPUJX010000439.1 GCA_027295975.1 Gammaproteobacteria bacterium | reverse complement strand
CACCGATAGCAGGTCCCGCGACCAGCCGGATGAAGATGCATTCGGATCAGTACTGGACTCCCACCATCCAGCAGGACCCGCTAACTTACACCTGTCTCGGAGAAAACGGGCTCGAAAGATCCGAGGTGGGCAATACGGCTGTGCAACGGGACTATCTGTTTCCACCGTGCATGGTCACCATCATCTGGGCGATAACGGATTTCACGGCCAAGAACGGCGCGACAATATTTGTCCCTGGTAGCCATCTGTCCGGTCTGCAGCCCGACTATCACCATGACTTTGCCGACGCGGTACCGGCTGAAATGCCGGTGGGGTCCATGGTCATGTGGGATGGTCGAACCTGGCATGCGACCGGCGCGAACAGGACCCGGGACGAGTACCGTATCGGCGTCACCAACAATATGGTCGCACCCATGATCAGACCGTTGGTTAATTACCCCTACTCATTGCGTCCAGAGGTGATTGAGCAACTGGACGAGCGGCAGAAACAGCTACTCGGTTTCACCACCTGGACTGCGTATGGCAACGAAGGCGTACCCACACAAAACTTGAAATACTTCAAACCCGCCTCAGACCAACCGGGGCCTATGCGCCAGGCATAAAACGGACTCGGAAGTCGAGCCTCGATTGTCAGTTCAGGCGTCGACGGCTCGCTTCGGCGAGTGAGACGATAGATCTCCACACGCAGGTTGGTTGCCATCGCGTTGCGAAAGTGCAAGAGTCTGATTGCGTGTTGCTGCAGGGTGGTCGAATGTTGGATCAGAACAATTTCGAAACGATTCTAATTGACAAGCGAGAAGACGGCGTTGCTGTCGCCACGCTCAACAGACCCGAAAAGTTGAATGCCGTCGATGGCCGCATGCACCACGAGTTCACTCACTTGTCGAGCGACGCCGATGCGGACCCGGAAGTGAAGGTGCTGGTGATTACCGGTGCTGGACGAGCGTTCTGCGCTGGTGGAGATTTTGGCGGCACGTCGTCCTCGCCGGTAACGGGTACCGGCGCCACGATGCAGGAGGCTCGCCAGATCGTCGACAATCTGCTCGACTGCTCCAAACCGGTGATTTCCGCCGTGAACGGATACGCGATGGGCCTTGGCGCAACCGTTGCGCTGCTGGCGGATATCGTGGTGGCATCAGACCGTGCCGTGTTTGCCGACACTCACGTGCGCATGGGTATCGGCGCCGGCGACGGCGGGCAGGTTATCTGGCCGTTGTTGATGGGGGTAAACCGGGCCAAGTACTTCATGATGACCGGTGAGCGGCTGACTGCCGCGGAAGCCGAGAAACTCGGGCTGGTCAACTTCGTGGTCGAACACGACCAGTTGATGGATCGTGCCTTGAGCATTGGCGGCGAACTTGCGCGCGGACCTTCCCGGGCAATCTCCGCCTCGAAGGTGCCGATCAACAAATACATAAAGATGGTGTCGAATCTGGTTTTGCCGCTCTCGCTCAGCCTCGAGGAAGCCACTATGGCAAGCGAAGATGCCCGGGAGGCAGGCGCCGCGTTCCGGGAAAAGCGAAACGCTGATTTTAAGGGGCGCTAGATTCCCTCTAGTTTTACCAGCCGGCGGCGGGTGTATGCCGCTTCCGCTTCAGGTTGATCCAGAACGATGGCGGTACGGTTCACCCCAGGAGCATCTCCAACCGACGGCCCGCTTCGGTCGGGTTTCCCGAAGGCATTTGAATCATCTGCAGATCCGCGCCGAGAGCCGAACGTTCCTCGAGTTGCTCGGCGATCGACTCCAGAGGACCGATGACCTGAATTTCGCGCACCATTGAAGTCGAGATCGCCGCCAGCGCACCGTCGCGATCACGTTCGGCCCATGCAGCGCGAGACGCGCCAACCTCGGTCGCAAAACCGTTGCTCGCGAGCATATTCCAGTAAAAATCGCCCATCCGGTTCACGTAGTGGAACAGCGGCCGGCGTGCGGCCTCCCAGGTTCCCTCGTCATCGGTTCCGTCGAGCACGTAGATGTTGGTGAACGGCGCGATCGTGACCGCGTCACCGGCGCGTCCTACCGCGGACGCTCCGGCTGACAGGTCGTCGCGCAGCGACGCGAATCGCTGCTTCGGCCAGTGAATCGGAAAGATACCGTCCGCGATTTCGGCCGTCTGGCGGATAGAGCGCGGCGTGATTGCGGCAATGTAGATTGGAATGTGCGTGCGCGGCCGATCGTAATCGAGCCTGAAGCCCCGCGCGAGCTCGAAAATCTCGCCCGCGTATTCGAGACGTTCACCGCTGATCAGCAGGTTGATGATCTCCACGTATTCGCGAATGCGTTGCAACGGCTTGTCGAACGGGACACCGTGGAAGTGTTCGATGACGCGATGGCCGGAGGAGCCGAGACCGCAAACCATTCGCCCGCCCGACAACTGGTCGAGCATGGCGAACTCCTGGGCGATCGCGCCGGGACTTCTTGAATAAACGTTCAGGATGGACGTGCCAATCTGGATTCGCTCGGTATGTTCGGCCACGAGGGTCATCCAGGGGATCGTCGAAGGTCCCCATGCCTCGCCGGTTGCGACCAGTTCGTAACCCAGGGACTCCGCGATCCGTACCTTCTCGATAGATTCCTGCCAGTTGGACCCGGCACCCGCCAGTACGCCTAATCTCATGTGGTTACCTCATTTTGCTCGTAGCGGATGGTACATGTTTCGGTACGATGAAAAGTCTGAAAGTTGCCGAACGGGATCAACCGTATAGCGTTGATAATTACGCACCACCCTCAGCCCGCATGCTACGATCGAGGCTGGGTTCAATCCATGGGGGGGGTATGAAACCGTTGGAAGGCATCAAAGTACTCGAGTTTTCCACGATGATCACAGCGTCTTTCGCGGCGATGATGATGGCGGAACAAGGCGCCCACGTGATCAAGGTGGAACCAATCGAATTCGGCGACCCCATGCGCTTTTTAGGGAGCAGCAAAGGCGGCATATCGGCGCTCTTCGCGAACTGTAACCGTGGCAAGAGATCCCTGCGATTGGACATCAAGGCTGAAGAAGGCAAAGAGATCATAAGGGATCTGGCACGGGAAACGGACGTCGTGTTGTGTACTTTCAGGCCTGGGGTGATGGACAGCCTGAGTCTGGGTAGCGAAGCTTTGCGCATCATCAACCCGCGCCTGATCTACGCCGGAATCTCGGGTTTCGGTACCGAGGGCCCGGATCGGAATACTCCGGCCTACGATCCGGTGATTCAGGCCCAGGCGGGTTTTGCAGCCGTGCAGGGTCAGGGTAAAGAGGGGCCTGAGTTCGTACGCAATCTCACCTGCGACAAAGTTACCGCCTACACAGCCTGTCAGGCTGTCACCGCAGCGCTCTACGTGCGCGAAAAAACCGGCGAAGGACAACATATCGATCTCTCCATGATGGATGCCGGCCTTTTCTTTCTGTTTCCCGATGGGTTCATGCACCAGACGCTGCTGGACGAGGACGCGGATCATGTACCGCCCTTGAGCGAGATCCTGTACGACCTCACCCTCACGAAGGACGGTGGGGTGACCTTGTCGGCTGCGAATGAGGCTCAGCAGGTGGGTCTGTTGACGGCAATTGATCAGCTGCATCTATTCGCAGACGAGCGGTTCAACAGCCTGGACAAAATAGTCGAAAACATCGATGAGTTTCGTGAAATCCTGAAGGATGAATTCCTGAAGTTCGAAACCGACGATTTGCTGGCAAGACTCAAAGAAAACGATGTCCCTGCGGCAAAGTGCCTGGACTACGACGAAGTCCTCAATCACCCTCAGTTTGAGGCGAACCGAAGCATTGACGTATTTGAGCATCCAATCATGGGGAACATGCGCCGTGTGAAATCGCCGGCGCAGTTCGAAGGCCAGCGGTCGGAGCCATCGTCTGCCAGTCCCGCGCACGGAGAACACACTCGCGAAGTGCTCGAGGAACTCGGGCGATCGGCCGAGGCAATAGCCGAGTTGCTAGAGAAAGGCGTGACCAGCGAGATGGAGACGTGAGGAGCAAATCAACGAGTTCAACGCTCCGTACTTGAAGGTCAGTCTTCGGCAGAATCATCAGCCAATTCTCGGAGTGAACTGGAATAATGTCAGAAACAAACCCACCCTTTTTCGATCTCGTTGGCAATGTCCGCGCGATGCGAAGACTGAAACCTGATCCCGTTCCAATGGAGATGGTCTGGAAGGTGCTCAACGCCGGTGTGCAGGCACCCTCGGGGCAGAACACCCAACCGTGGAGATTTGTTCTCGTATCAGACCCGGAACGGAAAAAGTGGTTCGCCGATCATTATGCACAGGCCATCGAAAAACGCTTCAAAGTGACCAGCGGTGTTGAGGGTCGCAGGCAAAAACCCGGTCGACAATTGAAAGCCCTCTACTACCAGATGTATCACATGCACAAAGCGCCTTATCTCTTATTGGTGTGTGGAAAGTGTGACTGGCCGTTTAAGGTACCCCAGGAAAAACGCATCGGAGAGGGTCCTCCAAATTATGGCGCAGTGTATCCCTGCGTCCAGAATATCTTGCTCGCCTGTCGGGCTCTGGGTCTCGGCGCGGCCCTGACCA
>JAPUJX010000438.1 GCA_027295975.1 Gammaproteobacteria bacterium | reverse complement strand
GGGCAGAAAATCCTGGGGCTTGCCGGGCTCACAACGGGTGTTGCGGTCGTTCTGGTATGCGCGGCGTTGTTCTATGTGGAATATACCCAGGCAGAGCGGCGCGTGGTTCGCGAACTCGAAACCACCGCGCAACTCATTGCCACCCACTCCCGGGCAGCCATCATCTTCGACGACCCGACAACCGGCTTTGAAACCCTCAATGCGTTACAAGCGGTGGAAGAGATCCAATCGGCATGTATTTTCGACCCGTCGGGTGGATCTTTTGCGTGTTATGCATCTGAAGGCGAGTCGATGCCGGTGTCGAGCCGGATGGTGAACGGAACTCGAATTGAAGATGGTGTTCTGTATTTGACTCGAAATATTCACTACGACGGCAGCCTGCTCGGATCGCTGGTAATTCACTACGATATGTCGTCGGTGTCTGAGCGACTCACCTCTCGGGCTAGGGTTGCTGCAACCGTTGGTGCTTTTGCCATGGCGCTCTCGTTGTTGCTGGCGGCGATGTTGAGACGTCGGTTGACGTTGCCGGTAAACGAGTTGCTGAGAACCACCCAGCTCGCGTCCGCGGAAGATTACAGTGTACGTGCGCGGCGCTTCGCCAACGATGAACTCGGCATGCTGACCGATGCGATCAATCACATGCTCAACCAGATCGAGGAACGGGATATTGAGCTCGGGCGCTCCAACGAGCTTGTGGGCGCGTTACGCGAAAGCCGTAGCCGTTTGGCGGTTGCACAACGGATGGCGGGGCTCGGTTACTGGACGTGGAATACGGAGACTAACGAACTCACTATTTCCGAAGAACTTGCCAGCATCTGCGATATCGATGACGACGAGCCAAAAAAACTCGCACAGTTTGCCGACTTGATCGACGAACAGGACAGAGACTCTTTTGATAGGGATCTAGCGCGTGTTCTGAAAGAGCGGGTCCCGGTGGATGCCAACTATCGGTTGCGAACCGGTTCCGGCAGGCTGCTTCACGTTCACCAACAGTTGAATGTGGAGCATGTGGATGACGAACCAGCCGTCGTCGTTGCAACCGTGCAGGACGTGACTGCACAAAAAACGGCGGAGGAGCAGATTCGCCGACTCGCGTACTTCGATTCGCTGACGGGTTTAGCCAGTCGCAGCTACCTCTACAAGAGACTCGACGAGATGATCAGATCGGCGCGACGACGACAGGAAGGCTTTGCGTTGTTTTTCATGGACCTCGATGGGTTCAAGGATGTGAACGACAGCCTCGGGCACGATGAAGGAGACACGTTGCTCAAGACAATCGCCGAACGGCTCACGGATACCCTGCGCGAGAACGATTTCTTAGCCCGCCTCGGTGGGGATGAGTTCTGTATGCTGCTCGAAGATGTATCCGATGAAATGATAATCGGTCAGATTGCAGCCCGGTGCCTCGAAAGTGTCGAAGCCAAGGTCGACTTAGGTGCCAGTATCGTACGCCCGCAGGTCAGCATCGGCATCTCCCGCTTCCCGGAAGATGGCGGAGATACTCATGCGCTGTTACGTGCTGCGGATTCTGCCATGTATGCGGCCAAAGAGAGTGGCAGACACTGTTTTGAGTTTTTTGACAGAGACATGACCCAGCGGGCGGGTCAACGGCTGGCGCTCGCACAGGAATTACGCGGCGCACTGCAGGCAGGGCAGTTTGAGCTGTATTACCAGCCGCAGATAAATTTGACCACGGGCCTTGCCGTTGGATTCGAGGCGCTTGTTCGCTGGAATCATCCCATCAGAGGACTGGTACCCCCAAATGATTTCATCCCGGAGCTCGAGCGTATGGGGCTCATCAACGAGCTCGGCGACTGGGCAGTGCTCACAGCGTGTCGACAGATTGTGCAATGGCGGCTCGATGGCATGAAAGACCCCCACGTCAGCGTTAATATCGCACCATCACATTTCCAAAGTACCGACCTCATCGAGGCAGTGAAGGAGGCGCTTCTGCTCACGGGCATCGCGCCGGAATGTCTCGAACTCGAAATTACCGAAACCGGTGTGCAGTACTCGGAGGAAACGCTGGTGGTGTTCGAAGAACTCAAACAGATGGGAGTCAGGATCGCGATTGATGATTTTGGTTCGGGATATTCCTCACTGGGCTCGTTGCAGCATCTTCCCATCGATTGTTTGAAGATCGACCGGGTGTTCATCAGTGACCTGTTGAACAACCCCAAGGACGCGGTGTTGCTGGGGACGATCATGTCGATGGCGCACGCACTCGATTTCCATGTGGTGGCCGAAGGGGTCGAAGAGCTCGAACAGGTACATATCCTGCGGGCATTGGACTGCGATGTTGTCCAGGGGTTCTATTTCAGCCGGCCGGTTCCGGCGAGTGAGATCCCGGAACTGTCGTTGCATTCTTTCTTCCCTGAGGATCTGTCCATCGTTCAACTCAATGCCGCAAAGATCAACTGATGGCTTACCCACAGACACGCTGTTTGACTTCTGGGGTACCCCCGGTGACCGGGGAGATTCCGAATATCGCGCCAGGTTCGGCACAACTGTTGATGAAGCTGATGGATGGGGACAATGGTGTCCAGGATGTACTGGATACGATAAAACAGTTCGCCACCATCGTAGGCAAGTTGATTTCGCTCGCCAACTCGGTGTTGTCGAATCCCGTCAGCGCGGTGACTACCCTGGACGGAGCCTGTACCCGGCTTGGGTTGGATGTCGTGCGTACAGTGGCGACCGCTCTGGTGGTTGGCCGGTCGTTCAATGTCTCGAGCTGTCCGGGCTTTGATCGTGTCAGGTTCTGGGCCAGTTCGATTATCACTTCCCAGACGGCGGCAGTTCTTGCGCCCCGGTTTGAAGTAGATGCACCGTCAGCTCGAACGGCTGGCTTGTTACATAATATCGGCCTTCTGTGGCTGGCCGATTGTTTGCCGGAGGAAACGAACGCCGCGTTGCTGATGGCAGAAGATGACGCCCTGGCACAGCTTGAAATCGAAGTCGGTTTAGACGGGTACCTGGAGAGGCTGGCCGGTATCAGCTATCGAACAGCGGGGTTGCGATTGTTGACCCATTGGCAGTTGCCGGACATTCTGACGGCAGGGTTGGGTGCGCTCGAGGATCCAGATGAAGACGACTTGCGAGACACGATGAGCACGGTCGTGCGTTATTCGGCCCATATCGCGTCATCCGTGTGCGCGGGAAAGGAGACCATCAGATGGGAAGACGATGTTCAGCAGGAGGGCATGCTCGACATTGTTTTCAAAGACCAGCAGTCGAAACTGTCTAGAACCCTCGAT
>JAPUJX010000437.1 GCA_027295975.1 Gammaproteobacteria bacterium | reverse complement strand
CGGAAGCCTTCGTAATAGTTCCGTGCGGAATCGAAGTTTCCTTCCGAATAAGCGATCTCGGCCATCTCCAGGGTGCTTCGGGGTTGCCCGAAGTTGAGTCTCAGCGCCCGTGAGAAAGCTGCCTTTGCCGCGCGTTCCGTGCCAACTTTGAGCTCCGTCAGACCGAGGTTCTCATAGGCTTGCGCACGCAGGCGATAATCCGAGTTCTTAACGAGCCTGCGCAACGGAACCAACGCCTCCCGGTAGCGCCCCTGACCGTAGAGAAACGTACCGTAGTTGTTCAACGCCTGGGGATGATCGGCATCAATCTTGAGGGCTTTTTTGAAGTGGCTTTCCGCAATCTCGAGGTCGTCCTCCCTCTGGCTCAGTAATGCCAACAACACGTACACCTCCGCGGATCTCGAGTCGATCTCCCGAGCGCGATTTAATGGGGCTCGTGCACGCGCCCAATCGTTACTCGCGAAATAGCCTCGCGCGAGGTCGAGTTGCGCCTTCAACCGGACGGTGTCTTCCGCCGCCGGTGGCAACCCTCCCGTGCTTTCGGTCACGCATGCCGCCAGAAACACAACTAACAGAACAACCAAAACATTCCTCATGCAACCTCCTGAGCCTTGACTCTCGCAAGATAGCGCTTCTGGCGCCTGGTGCGATCCTCTACCCGCCCGACCAGTTGCCCACAGGCCGCATCGATATCGCTACCCCGGGTCGTGCGCAACATCGTGGTGTAACCCGCATTGATGAGATATGTCTGAAAGGCGCGGATCTCCGCAACGCGGGGCCGCTCATAGCCCGAGGCGGGAAACGGGTTGAAAGGTATCAAATTGATTTTGCAGCGAAGCACCTCCAGCAGCTTCGCAAGTTCCTTCGCATGCGCCAACGAATCGTTTACGCCGCGCATGAGTGTGTACTCTATCGTCAACGTCCGGTGCTCCCCCAAACCGGCCAGGTAATGACCGCAAGCCTCCATCAGCTCTGCAATGGGATACTTTTTGTTAATTGGGACCAGAACGTTGCGCAGCGCATCGTTGGGGGCATGTAAGGAAATCGCCAGGGAAACATCGGTGTGTTCAGCCAACTCGTAAATTCCAGGCACAACTCCAGAGGTACTGATGGTCACCCGGCGTTTGGAGAGGCCAAACGCCAGATCATCCGTCATCAAATCCGTTGCCGCCAGCACCGCTTTGAGGTTGAGCAGCGGTTCGCCCATGCCCATCAGCACCACGTTGCTGACGTTTTCGTTTTTTTTCCGAAGCTCTCGTTCCACCAGCCATACCTGGCCGATAATGTCGGCGGTGCTCAAGTTACCGTTGAACCCCTGCTTTCCGGTGGCGCAAAAGCTGCAATCGAGCGTGCAACCGACCTGGGATGAAACACACAAGGTATTACGCCCGCGGTCGGGAATCAGCACCATCTCTACGCAGTTTCCGTTCGCAACGCGAACGACCCACTTGATGGTGCCATCGCGCGAAATCTGGCGGGTGACAACTTCGGGCAACGTGAGTGACGTTTCGTCCAGCAGCCATGCGCGGTGCGCCTTCGATATGTCCGTCATCGCGGCGAAGCTGGTCTCCTGGCGATGATAGATCCATTTCATGATTTGCTGGGCCCGGTAACTTTTAGCCACCGCGGACTCGAAAAAATCCTCGAGCTCTGACCGATTCAGATCAAACAGGTTAACGACGGGGCCGGGAATGGACAAGTTCAGGCTCTCTGACAGATCTCATCAGTGTTGAAAAAATAAGCGACTTCTCGAGCGGCAGACTCCAGCGAATCAGAACCATGGACGGCATTGGCGTCGATAGACTCCGCGAAGTCGGCCCGGATGGTCCCGGGTTCTGCTTCTTTGGGGTTCGTTGCCCCCATGAGTTTCCGGTTCACGGCGATGGCGTTTTCGCCTTCCAGGACCTGAAGGACCACCGGCCCGGAGGTCATGTACGCGACCAGGTCATCATAAAAAGGTTTGCCTTCGTGTTCCGCATAAAACCCTTTGGCCTGCACTGGCGTGAGGCGCAACATCTTGGCCGCAACGATCAGCAAACCGCCGCTTTCGAACCGCTTATAAATTTTCCCGATGATATTTCGGGCAACCGCGTCGGGTTTTACCATCGAGAACGTACGCTCTACTGCCATTCAATCAGATCTCCGAATCTTTCCAAAATCTCCAATTCGCACCTATGTGTTTGAAAAACCGGGAAATGGTACGGATCGGCGGGCGCGTATTATACGCGTTTGGCGGCGAGATCAAATGCCGGGGACGAATCCAGGTTCCGGCGATGCCAGATCAGGGTAACTTTCTGACAAAAATGCCGATAACACTCTTCAAAAGGCCCAACGGGGCTTGTCGAAGTGTCAGCAATGACCTGGAACACCAATAGCCGTTCAGCCGCAGCCGTTCAGCCGGTTGCGGAGCTTCGGTTGCGCAACCCGTTAACTACTTCCGCTACCCTGCTTGCGACGAAGTCGATGTCTTTTTCGGTGTTGTAACGGCCTACGGTGAATCGCAGGGACGCCTGCGCCAGATCCTCGGGCACTCCGAGCGCTTTGAGCACATAAGAAGGTTCGACGCTTGCCGATGTACAGGCCGAACCGCTGGACACCGCCACATCGTCAAGACCGAGCAGGAGTGTTTCCCCATCAACACCACTAAAACCGACATTCAGGTTACCGGGTAAACGACGCACTTCGTCGCCGTTGAGCACCGAACCGGGCACCTGCTTGAGGTGAGACCAGAGTCGCTGGCGAAGCTTGAGAATCCGATCGTTTTCCTCGTGCATTTCACGGGTGAGGATGGCGCAGGCTTCCCCGATACCGACAATCTGATGGGTAGCCAGGGTACCGGATCGCATGCCGCGTTCGTGGCCTCCGCCATGTATGAGGGGGCTCAACTTCACCGGGGGTTCGCGCCTGACATACAGAACCCCGATACCTTTCGGTCCATAAATCTTGTGGCCCGACAGGGAGATCAGGTCGATGGGCATGGTGGTCACATCGATGGGTATCTTCCCCGCGCTTTGCGCGGCATCGACGTGCATGAGCACGCCCGCCGCGCGGCAGATCTCGGAAATGTTCGCGACATCGTTTATGACGCCGATCTCGTTGTTGACATGCATCAGCGTGACGAGCAGCGTATCGGGCCGAAGCGCGGCAGCCACCTGCTCGGGCCTCACGATGCCGTTGTCTTCGGGTACCAGATAGGTCACTTCGAAGCCTTTGCCTTCTAAATAGGCGCAGGTATCGAGCACGGCCTTGTGTTCAACCGCACTCGTGATGATGTGTCGCCTGGTCGCGCCTTCAGCCACCCCCTTGATTGCAAGGTTATCGGACTCTGTCGCGCCGCTGGTCCAGACGATCTCACGGGGATCGGCGTTCAGCAGTCTGGCAACTTGAGTGCGGGCTTCTTCGACGGCTTCCTCGGCTTGCCAGCCGTAATAGTGCGAGCGGGAGGCAGGATTGCCGAAATTGCCTTCGACCAGCAGACAGACGCTCATCTTCTGTGCGACTCGCGGATCGACCGGCGTGGTCGCGGAATAATCCAGATAAACAACTTTGGTCATCAAAGCAACCTGGCTTGGATCAGGGCGTCCTGGCGTTGGGCAACGTTTTGCACATTGTGCCGTTCAATCAGGCTCTTGAGCGTGATACCTGCGAGAAAATTGTCAATCTCCTGGGAAAGCTCGGCCCACAAATCGTGGGTAAGGCATTTGACGCCATCCTGGCAATCCGCCGACCCATGACAGCGCGTGGCATCCACGCCTTCACCCACGGCCAGGATAACGTCCGATATGTTGACCTCGGTTACCTCGCGTTCCAGTTGATAACCCCCTCCCGGCCCACGACAACTCCGCAGCAGACCGGCACGTTTGAGTTTGCTGACCAGCTGCTCCAGATAGGCGGCCGAGATGCCCTGGCGCGCGGCAATGTCGATCACGCTCACCGGACCCCCATTACGGTGCAGCGCGATGTCCAGCATTGCAGTGACCGCATATCGGCCTTTGGTTGTCAGCCGCATGACAGCTCCGAAGGGCTCAAGGGCCAGCGAGTATGCAATACCCGATTAATTTGGTCCACTATTGCCCTTGCCGAGATGATTGAGTACCCCCCGCAACATCTGCACCTCGGTCTCGTCCGGCTGTATCCGGTTGAACAGACGCCGCAGGCGTGTCAACGATTGCCCCGGGTTCGCCGGATCGAGAAAACCAATCGAAATCAACACGTTTTCCAGATGGGTCATCAGCCCTTCTACCTGTTCCGCGGTGGCAGGTGCACGATCCCACACGTCCGCCACTGGTTGGCCCCCGCTGGCCTGCTTGAAAAGTTCGTAACTCACGACCTGCACCGCCATGGCAAGATTCAATGAAGGATAATCGGGATGAGCGGGAATCCGCAGGTGACAGTGACACTTCTGCAGCTCGTCGTTGGTCAAACCATTGGCCTCTCGGCCGAAGAGGATGGCGATGCGGTTGTTCGGCGCGCTACTCTGTCGGTTGATTGCCTCGCGAGCAATTTCCTCCGCACTCATCAATGGCCAGGGTATGCGTCGCTGCCGGGTGCTGGCGCCAACCACCCAATGGCAGTCGGCGATGGCCTCATCCAGCGTTTCGTGCACGGTTGTCGACGTCAGCACGTCCTGGGCGCCCGCCGCCCGCCACTCGGCCTGGGGATCCGGAAATCGTTGCGGATTCACCACCGCCAGATCGGAAAGCCCCATCACCTTCAGGGCTCTTGCGGCGCCGCCGATGTTACCCGGATGGCTCGGTTCCACCAGCACCACGCGGATTCGCTCGAGTACCTTCAATCCTGCTCCTAGTTCTCCCGCGACCACGTTGTTAGGATACGCGGCCATTTCGACGAACATTTCAAGAATAAGGGCATTCCAGGTATGCAGCCAATGGCCAATATGGCGTTGCGTGCGGCGCGGCAGGCGGGGCAGATCATCCTGCGCGCCATGGATCGTATCGATCGCCTCGAGATAGAAGAGAAGGGGCACAACGATTTCGTCTCCAACATCGACCGCGAAGCGGAAACGGCCATCATCGAGGTTTTACACAACGCGTATCCGGACCATGGAATTGTCGGCGAAGAGCACGGTGAATCGTTCCCATCGGACGAATATACCTGGGTGATCGATCCCCTGGATGGCACCACCAATTTCCTGCAGGGTATTCCTCACTTCTGCGTATCGATCGCGCTCATGAAGGGGACCCAGTTTGAACACGCGGTTGTCGTGGACCCCACCCGCAACGAGGAATTTGTCGCAAGCCGCGGTTATGGAGCCCAGCTGAACGGCAAACGCATACGCGTGAGTAACACCGACAGGCTGGCGGCCGCTTTACTCAACACCGGTATTCCACCCGCATCCGTGCTCAAAAATCTGGATGCTTACATGGACATGCTGAAGTCGTTCACCCGGGATTGCCGGGCCCTGAGACGTTCGGGATCCGCCGCTCTGGATCTCGCTTACGTTGCCGCGGGCCGCGCCGATGGGTTCTGGGAAATCGGTCTGAACTCGTGGGACATTGCCGCGGGCGTATTGCTGGTGCGTGAAGCCGGTGGTTTTGTTGGAGATCTCAATGGCGGCGACAAATTTTTCTCCACCGGCAACATCGTCGCCGCCAACCCCAGGGTTTTCAAAACAATGGTGCAGCACATTCGCCCGCACCTGACCCCGGAATTGAAACTCTGACCCATTTACGGCATGGCCGAATCCGTGTTCTCCTTCTCAGGCACAAGTAAATCCTCGCGGGAAATATTCATGGCGATCAGGACATTTGCCGCTACGTAGACGGAAGAGTAGGTTCCAACCACCACGCCGATGCTGAGCGCGGTGGCGAAACCGCGAATACCTTCGCCACCGGCGATGAGCAGCGCCAGGAGCACAAACAAGGTGGTCATCGATGTAATCAACGTGCGTCCGAGGGTTTGGTTCAGCGACCGGTTGATGATCTCAACGCTCGTCCCCTTGCGGATTTTGCGAAAGTTTTCACGAATACGGTCCGATACCACGATGGTGTCGTTCAAGGAATAGCCGATTACAGCGAGTACCGACGCAAACACCGGGAGGTCGAACGTCCACTGAAACAACGAGAACATGCCTAGAACCAGGAGAACGTCGTGCACCAGTGCAACAACCGCACCCACGGAGAACTGCTTGGTGAAACGAAAAAAGATGTACACCATGACGGCCACGAGCGCCGCCAGAATCGCAAGCCCTGCGTCATTGGTCAGTTCCTCGCCCACGGTCGGGCCTACGTAGTTGTTCTGGCGCATGACAACATCGGGGTAGGTCTCGCGTAACGTGTCGAGAATTTCACCTCCCATGTCGGCCTGCTGGGTGTTGTCTTGTGGAGGCATGCGAATCAGCAGGTCCCGGTCGGTACCGAAATACTGCACCAATCCATTTTGAAACCCGGCGCCTTCCAGAAGCTGGCGAACGCTCTCAGGTTCGATTGCCGTTGTGAATTCGACTTCCACCAGGGTTCCACCGGTGAAGTCGAGGCCGCGATTAAGACCCACGACCCCGAGCAACCCCAGGGAAGCGAGCACGAGAACGATGGAAATCACTCCGGCAACCTTACGTTTGCCCATGAAATCGATGGTGGTTATTGATTGACTCATATGGTGAGCTTCTCCAGGGTGCGGCCGCCATACATCAAATTGACAAGAGCCCGGGTTCCCATAATGGCCGTAAACATCGATGTACATATACCTACCGCGAGCGTTATGGCAAATCCCTTGACCGGGCCGCTACCAATCGAAAGCAGGATGATGGCGACAAAAAAGGTCGTGATGTTGGCATCCATGATGGTGAGCAGGGCTCGATCGAACCCCGTCTGGATGGCTTGTTGCGGGGGACGTTCCCGTAGTTCTTCCTTGATACGGGAAAAAATCAACACGTTCGCATCAACCGCCATACCGACCGTCAACACGATGCCGGCGATTCCCGGCATGGTGAGCGTGGCTCCAAGAACGGACATGATGGCAAAAAGCAATATCAGGTTCGCGGTGAGGGCAATGTCGGCCGCCAGACCGAAACCCTTGTAGTAGAACAGCATGAAAACAAGCACCAGGGAGAAGCCCGCGACGATGGACAGTTGACCCTTCTCGATGTTCTCCTCGCCGAGGCTGGCACCCACGGTACGCTCCTCGACGATGAACATTGGCGCCGCCAGAGCACCCGCTCGCAGCAGGAGCGCCAGGTCGCGCGCCTCACCGAGTTCCAGGCCGGTAATGCGAAAGCGGAAGCCAAGGGCGGACTGGATGGTCGCAATGTTGATGACCCGGTTTTCCTCCACCGTGTAAGGCACGGTTTTCTCTTCCCCGTCTTCTGTAACCGTGCGCGTTCTGACCTTGAGTTCCTTGAAGATAATGGCCATGGAATTACCGACGTTGTCTTTGGTGACCTCGTTCATGTGGCGGCCGCCATCGTTGTCGAGGGTGATGCTCACCTGCGGCAGCCCCGTATCCTGGTCATAACTCTGTTGTGCGTTGGTTACCTGGTCACCTGTTACGATGTTGGCTTTCTCCAGTAACCGATTGGCGCCTTCATACATGTAGGTTTCTGTTGAAGAAGGTCTCGCCTGCGGGCTGGCAACCAGCCGGAACTCCAGGTTGGCGAACTTGTTGATGATCTCTTTGGCTCTGGCGCTGTCCTGCAGGCCTGGAAGATCCAGCACGATGCGGGATCGTCCCAATCTCTGCACGAGCGGTTCCGACACTCCCAACTCATTAACTCGATTACGCAGGCTCTGCAGGTTCTGAGAAATCGCAAAGTCCTCGAGTTCACGCACCTTGTTGTCAAGCATCGTCAACCTGAGGCCGGGTTTGCCGGCAACGTCCCGGGAGAGTATTCGAAAGTCGACGAACTGATCGGCGATGAGCACTTCTCCGGCATCCCGCGTTTCTTCGCTGGGGAAGGTGATCACCAGTTGTCGTCCATCCAGGTTCGTGCCGGCGTAGCGAACTCTGTTCTTCCGCAGAAGATCCTGTATTCCCTCTTGATTGCTTTCCATGCGATCACCGATGAATTTTTCCATATCCACCTGCAGCAGAAAGTGAATTCCACCCGACAGATCCAAACCTAATGACATGGGTTTGGCACCCAGGTCCTTTAACCACTCAGGGGTGGTAGGCGCCAGATTCAAAGCCACCGTGAAGTCGTCGTTCGGGCCGAGAGCAGTCTTCAGAACGTCCTGGCCACTCAACTGATCTTCGTTGCTCTCAACTCGAATCAGCCCGGTGGCGCCAGCCAGTTCCGACCCCTTAACGGTGATGCCGGCTTTCTCGAGTGCGTCCGTGGCCAGGTCGAGCACCCTCTGATCGACCGGCGAGGATTCGGATGTACCCTTTATCTGCAGCGCGCTGTCGGGTTGGAACAGGTTTGGCGCCGCGTAAATCATGCCGAGGCCGATTATGAACAGGATGAACAGATACCGCCCCAATGAGGAGGTGTTGGGTGGTCTATGGGTTGCTTTTCTTACCCCCAGGAGACTCTCGCCAACAAGGCCGCTCGATCTGGCCACGGTCAGGAATCATCCAGAGACTTGAGGGTGCCCTTCGGCAAAGTAGCGCTCACGGCACTCTTCTGCACCCTGAGTTCCATGTTGGCGGCCACCTGGATCTTCAGGAAATCATCCTCGACTTTTTTGATCTGCCCAACGATGCCTCCCGAGGTGACGACCTCATCACCCTTGGACAGGCTGGTCATCAGCGTCCGATGCTCTTTGCGGCG
>JAPUJX010000436.1 GCA_027295975.1 Gammaproteobacteria bacterium | reverse complement strand
ACCGTCGGATGGATGGGAA
Organism: Gammaproteobacteria bacterium; assembly: GCA_027295975.1. Taxonomy (GTDB): domain Bacteria; phylum Pseudomonadota; class Gammaproteobacteria; order Pseudomonadales; family Azotimanducaceae; genus SMWK01. The sequence goes on along the minus strand of JAPUJX010000436.1, from coordinate 15,968 downwards.
CCGACCGCGAGATTATCGTGTACGGCTTTCGAGCGTACATTACGTCGAGCAGGCTATGTACTGCCTCGTCTCCATTCATCCCCAGGATGGCGGCCCCCAGGATCTCTTTCGTTTCGGCGTCGACCAGCACCTTCATGAAGCCTCGTGTATCGCCGAATTCGCGAGCACGACCTACCCGCGACATTGGCCGCGTCCCAATCAAGGCAGGCCGCCCGGAGGCTCTTACTTCCTTCTCCGTCAATCCAATGCGGCCGAGCGGGGGATCAACGAACAACCCGTAGCAGGTGAAACGATCGCTCACCCGGCGGTTGTCGCCGTCGAGTAGATTTGCTGCGACGATCTCGAAATCATTGTAGGTTGTGTGGGTGAAGGCACCGCGACCGTTGGCTTCTCCCAGAGCCCAGATTCCCTCCACTTGCGTGCGCAGCTCGTCGTCAACGGGGATGAAGCCACGCTCATCCGTTTCGATGCCTGTATGTTCCAATCCCAGGTCGTCGGTATTCGGTACGCGTCCTACCGCGACCAGTAGACTGTCACCCTCCACTTCTTCAGGACCTTCATCACAACTAACGCGCACCGCGATGCCGTCGGTCGTTCGACGCACGGACAAACACTCTGCCGCGAGGCGAAACTTGACACCTTCGCCTTCGAGGATTTCGCGCACTGCGTCCGAGACGTCCTCGTCTTCACGCATCAGTATCCCCGGCATCATTTCAACGACCGTCACCTCGCTGCCGAAGCGGCGGTACATTTGTGCAAATTCGAGACCGATATAGCTGCCGCCCACTACCACCAGATGTTGCGGGAGGTAGTCGACATCGACCATCGTGGAATTGGTCAGATAGGGCACGTCGGCAGCTTCGAGCCAGTCAGGGACCCGGGCGCGGGCTCCCACATCGAGGAAAAACTGTTTTGCAGTATACGTCGACCCGTCTACCTCGACCATCAGACGGTCCACGAAGCGTGCATGGCCGCGGATCACGTCGACGTTCTCCATGCCCTCGAGCCAACTTGTTACACCCTGCTCCGATGCACCGGCAACCTCGTCTTTCCGAGCTTTCACCTGCGCCATGTCGACGCTGACATCGCCGGATACCGTTACGCCGAACCGGCTCGCTTCACGCGCGTAATAAGCGATACGAGCACTACCGACAAGTGTTTTGGTGGGAATACACCCAACGTTGACGCAGGTCCCGCCCATCCGGTGTCGTTCGATCACGGCCACCTTTTGACCAGCTTGTCCCAATCGTTCAGCCAGTGGAGGACCAGCCTGCCCGGCTCCAATCACAATCGCATCGTATTCCATGTTTTGCTCCCTTCTCGTTGACGATATGCCGCGCACCTGTTTCGGAGGAAGTCTGCGGCAGAAGCTGACCTTACTCCATAGATTGTGTTGGATTAAGGTGAATTCGGTTCACTTAGTTTTGTTTGGGAACAAAAATGGCCGACAAAGGTGGGCTGAGGGAGTTTGTCTAACAGAATGGCTCGGGGGCGAGGAATCGAACCTGGATCTCCGGAGTCAGAGTCCGGCGTGTTGCCAATTGCACCACCCCCAAAAACGAGATACTCGGCTAATGCATCAGCCTGGCAATATTATGTTACCGGGCTGATGCTGCCGCGTCGGCCGTTATGCGCGATTACCCTTGACCAGAAAATACAGAGAGGTCAGGAGTAGCGTCACTTGAAACTCGCTACCGCCCATGGGGTAGGCTTCGTTACCGACGAAGCTCCATTGGCCCCAGTGAACCATTGCGATGGCGCCGACCATCACCGGGATGAAAAAGCTCGCGCCGAGTCGGGTCACCCAATCGCGGGTCAATCCACCGGCAACCACCAGGAAGCCACCGACGAATTCGGCCAGGGCAACCAGTAGCGCTACCGTGTACGACAGGTTCATCATTTGGGCGAACTGCTCGACACCCGCCAACTTGCCGACACCGTGATAGATGAACACGCTCGCTAAAGCGATCCGCAGCGCCCAATGAGCGTGGGTTGTGGCAAATTCGCTCAGACCTTGGCTGGGTGCGAGGCTGTGATTGGTACCTGATATTACTTCTGACATCGTGATCTCCTTGTAAATTAATAAATCTTGGCTCATATCCGACGGCAGCACGGCGAGAATATGTCGGTCCGCGCCTTGAGTTTGCGTCGAATCTGTCAATGAGTCGGCAACGTGGGGTAAACCTTACAAATTAGTTTGCCAGCGCGAATTCTCACGAAGGGAGGTCAAGATCACGAGTGTCACGATGTGGGGAGTGCGCAGGGAGTGCCTGGATATCGTCAGGCCAGCTACGAATTAATATGAGTTCGGTATCACGCCCGGCGCAGCCGATTTCGAATACGCGCCCGCGCTTCACCGGTAAGTTCGGCAGCGTCGGTCAATTGCTCCACGTCGGCATCGGCACAGGCGCGCCGCAGGAACTTCAGCTGGCGCACGTAGCGGGAACACATGTCACATCTGAACAGATGTATCTTGAGCGTAAAACGCTCCCGCAGGGTGAGGGTCCGGTCAAGGGATTCGGATGCCAGCTGCGAGATTTCTTTACAGGTCAACATGGTTACCTCCGTTCAAACCACTTGGTTTGCAGACACCTTTGTACCCTCTTGCGCGCCCGTGACAGCATGACCCAGAGGTTGTTTTTCGTCGAAATATCCAACGTCGCCATCAGCTGATCGGTTTCCAAACCATCGAGTTCGCGTAACGCGAACACGGTGCGCAGATTGTCCGGCAACGTATCCAGGCAACCGCGCAGAACGTGCCAGAACTCGTCCCGTTCTGCTGCCTTCTCCGGCGTCTCCCAGTCTGTGACCGGTCTGGCCCAGCTTCCTTCTCCATCGAAATCACTATCGGATTCCATTGCAAGTTCGTTCCAGACCGGTCTCTCGCGAGCCGACTTTCGAAAGTAATCCAACACTTTGTGCCGCAGGATACCGACAAGCCACGTCTGTTCCGTCGAGGCGCCTTGATACGTGTCTACGGCGCTGATCGCAGCTAGCAACGTATCTTGAACAAGATCCTCCGCGATTGTTTTGTCGCGTACCCGCGCCATGGAGTAACGAAACAGAATGTCGCCGTAACGGTCGAGCCAGGTGTTCGGGTCGAGGTTCACGGCATTCACTATTTTACAACCTGTTCCAGAGTCCAGCCTTGAAAATGCGTTCGCAATCTTCGCTTCATTTCGTCGGCACCTATGCTCGTGAGTCGTTTTCGACCTGCAAACCTTACACCTCGAACCGCAATGCCCCGCTCAAATATCCAGAATTATTGCCTCCGCCTGCTGTTCTGTCGATTTTCCCCCAGGGGTGTCGCCGTGACTAACGTCGGGATATGCGGTGCAGATCAGCGCCATGCCCTCAGGTGGTAGTGTCGCGGGTGGGTCCAGGTAGCTCACCGAGCCGGCCAACAGTTTTACCGCGCAGGTCTGACAGACTCCGGAGCGGCAGCTGTAGGCAGCCGCCAGTCCCTCCGACTCGGCCAGGTCGAGCAATGTGCCCTTTGCCGGGTCCCAGACGGCTGAAACGCCAGATTTTGCGAATTGAACTGCAACTGGACCGTGGTTTTTGAGATCTAGCGCGGCGACTTTACCTGGATGCGGTGAAGCGAGGACCTTTCCCGGACCGAAATACTCGTAGTGGATTCGTTTGTCGGCGATATTGAGTTCCTTCAGATCCTGATAGATGGTCTCCATGAAGGGTCCCGGCCCACAGACATAGAATTCATAGTCATCGAATGGCAGCAGCGATTTGAGGAGGGTTACGTCGACCCTGCCCACGCTGTCGTAGTCTCGGTCTTTGACATCCGCTTCACCTGGTCGACTGAAACGGATGTGGGTTGTGAGGTTGGGCCACTGTGCAGCCATCCGACGCACGAAATCTCCGAAAGCATGCTCAGCAGAATTGCGCGCGCCGTGAATGAACCAGAACTTGCGCGAGCAACCACAGGTTGCTCGATTACGATCGAGCTGCTCCAGCATACTGATCATCGGGGTGATACCGACACCCGCGCTGATCAACACGGCGTTGCGTGTACTGGAACTGTCGAGCGTGAACTGACCTCGGGGGCAGAGCGCCAGAATCGTCTTGCCCTGGGTGATGTGATCATGAAAGAAATTCGAGACGATACCCGGCGGCTCGCCAGATATGGAAGGCTCGCGTTTTATGGACAACCGGTAGAACATGCCATTCGGCGCACTGGAAATCGTGTAGGTGCGCTGCACTGGCTTCTCTGCACCGACAGGCAAAATCTCGATCGGTAAAAACTGCCCGGCTCGGTGGCAGACGATACCCTCGTCGTCACATGGCTGAAGGTAAAACGAAGTGATGTTCTCGCTCTCGGGCTCGACCTTTGCAATTTTGTATTCCCGATAGGTGTTGCCTTTGATACGCGCCACTTTCCTTTCTGCCACCGCCTCCCACGAACCGGTTTGTTCCAGAAAGGGCGAATATTCGATGAACGAAAAATCCAACGGCAGAGCGTTCTCGACGAGGCGGGCGTGTTCCACTGTGAACCGAACCATCCGCTCAGCACCGGCGAACGCGGAGAGTTCGTCGTCTTCCCAGATCACCTGTGCAGTACACGTGAGCCAGAGCAGATCACCGCTGGCGAAGTCGATGAACAGCAGACCGGCAAGCGGATTGAGCAGAATATTGCCGAGAGTGTTGAAGTGATAATTACCACTGTAGTCGGGAAAGGTTAACGTCGTCTCGTCATCGACCCGTACGAAACCCGGTTTGCCACCGCGGTGTGAGACGTCGGTACCTTGCGCCATATCGTTGTCGTCAGCGGAATAGTACGTGGCGATAAAGAAATGATCGGCCGCAGTAATAATTGCTTGCGCCCGTTTGTTAAGCTGCTGGAACTCGTGCATCGGGCGGGCGTCACCGATTGACTCGAGACGATCACCGAAATTGACTGCGCGTGCCTGGATGAACTTCGGGCAGTTGCCGAAAGTCTGATCTACGTGAATCTCCATACCGTGTTCGTCAGCTCTGGTTAAACTGCCGGTGAGGCGGTTGCGCCGGCGCATCTGGTAATCGATGCCCAGGAACCCGAGCCTCGTGCCGTCGATGAGCGAATCCCTCAGCGGGTCGCCGAACACCGGCTGTGTGGCAATTACCAGGGTGGAGGGATCAGGTGAAGAAATGAAGCCAGGGTTCCCGGCCACCAGCGAAGCCCAAGGGCGCCCCTGCTCGTCTACGGAACCTACTATCAGGAAAGGTAGACCAGCGTAAAATTCGCGGTGCTGCTCGGGCAGGTGGTCGCGAATGAACCGCTGACCGACCTCCTCGATCTGCTCACGCATGCCGAGACGATTCTGGATTTCCTGTTCACCGGGATGAAATGGTGAGTTCGCAGCCACGGGTCATTCTCCATCCGCGTCGAAATGCGTGGGCCAGGAACCGATGCGGGCGGCGGTTCTCCTCCTTCGCAGATCGTGTCGGTCAGACTGGTTATACGCCGCGGGACTCCGCAGGGCAATTCAGCGTGGCAAGATGCTCGGATGTTGCCGGAGCGCCGTTGCGGGACGCAACGGTAGTCGGGGTCATATAACGGGTACTTGTATCGGTATCGTTATTTGTTCTTTTGCTTCTGAGGGGCACACCCCAACTTAGCTGGTCAAACAGGAACGATGTTTGTCTGCCTATCGGAGGTAAAAGGAGGTAACAGGATGTTGGATCGAAACGCCTTGCGACCGGACTATGAATCCCGGGAGGAAAATGAAGCTGAGACCCGGAAATGTCAGATCGACCGGGCCAGCTTCACGGATGAAGCCCATCTCGCTAACTGGAACCGGCGACTGGCCGAATTGGATGCCTCTGACCGGGTTCGTTGTGTTTTGGACAATCTTCCCGGCAATGCCGTGCTGACGTCGTCGTTTGGCGCCCAGGCGGCGGTCAGTCTACATATGCTGACCCGGCAGAAACCCGACATCCCGGTGATTTTGCTCGATACGGGTTATCTCTTTCCGGAGACGTACAATTTCATCGATGAATTGACCGAGCGTCTGGCGCTGAACCTGAAGATTTATCGAAACGAGATGAGTCCGTCCTGGCAGGAGGCGCGTCACGGCAAACGGTGGAAACAAGGGCTGGAAGGTATCGAACGTTACAACCGGGACAACAAGGTCGAGCCGATGGGTCGGGCTCTCGAGGAGCTGGACGTGGGGACATGGTTCACTGGACTGCGGCGAGTGCAATCGCACAGCCGTGCCCGCACACCGTTTGTGCAGATGTTGGCAGGTCGATTTAAGGTAGCCCCCATCGCTGACTGGTCCGATCGAAACGTATACGAATACCTCGAGGACCATCGTCTCCCCTATCACCCGTTATGGGAAAAGGGTTACGTGTCAATTGGTGATGTCCACACCACGACCTCGTTACAGGAAGCCGGAAGCACAGAACAGACGCGCTTTTTGGGGCTGAAGCGGGAATGTGGTTTGCATGAGACGATTTTTTAGGCGCTTAACCCCACGGCTCGAGGCGCGATGGGTGGATGGACATGGTGATTTGGCTCGCCGTCCGTCGAGTAACCGACGGTTCGGCCTTACTTGCGAGATAGATGGATTATCAGGAAAGCCGCTATCCCCACGCCGGTTGCCAATACCAGAATCGGAAAAACGTGGTTGACCAGAATGTGGGTTGGTTCGTACATGCAGGCCACCTGCATGGCCACCGCGGGAATTATTGCGGCGGCAATCGCAGCGTAGATTGATGCCCGCAGTGGATTCAGCGGAAATCGCCTTCGCTGCAGCCAGATCATGAGGAGCGTTGGGGGCAGGCTGTAGATATATGCCTCGGATGAACAATGATCGCGTTTGCCTACCATGGACGGCTCGAGAGATGGAGACACGAAGCCGACGATGAAATGCAGTAGCCAGATACCCAGGAACATCCACGCCAGGCGGATTGGCCAGCGTGGGTAGAGCCCCGGTATGGAATCCGCCAGCCCGGCGATCGCCCAACACACCAGGGCTGCGGCCCCAAACAACATTTCGACCGAGAACCGGCTCGGCATGACGAGTTGCGCCTCCACCCCGGGTCGCAGCGGCCCAAACAGCAGAATCATCCCCCCGACGTAAAACACGCTCGCGGCCAGCCACAGAGCCAGGACGCTCCAGAACGGCCAGAAGCCGGGTACGGGTTGGAGATCGCTGCTGAGGCTATCGATGAGATCTCTGGTGTTCACAACGATTCCGACTCCAACAGCGTTCTTATTTTGCGAATGCCGCGATGCACGCGGACCTTCACCACGCCTTCCGAAACCCCCAGCCGATCGGCAGATTCGCGAACGCTGAACCCCCAGTATTTAGTGAGCAGGACAGCCTCGCGGTGGTCCGAAGAGAGCGCGCCGAGGAGAACTCCGATGTTCGATTCAAGCAGCGGGTCTGGTTCGGAAGGAGACTCCTGGCGGTAACCCGCAAGAAGCTGTTCGGAACGCTGTCGGCGCAACATGTCGATCATTTTGTGCCGCACGATCGCAAACAGCCAGGGTCGTATTGACCGGCCCGGATCGTACGTGTGCCGGGCCTGATGTATTGCGATCAGAGATTCCTGAACGCAGTCGTCCAGCATTTCGAGACGGCCGAAGCGATTGAGAAGATACGCTTTGATCATTTCGGCCAACTCGGTCAACAAACGGGCGTACGAATCTTCGTCACCGCGTTGCGCTTGCGACATCCACAGAGACCACTGACGTTCTTTAGGTTCTGTTTCTCGAAAAGGCACTTCAAAAAGTGAGCGAAACGCCTGGCGCGCCCCGCTCAATCCCGAGGATTTAGAACTAATCTACTCTGCTGACCACTACTTGTGCAACGGGGTTCAGCCAACCGTATTTGTGCGGGCCAAGTACCTCTCCGAAATCGGCCTCGGGCAGTTCGTGAAAACCGTTGCTGATGTACACATATCCTTCATCCCCATCGTTCGGCCCTGGAGAATGACCTTCTCCTCCACACCGCGGTCCTGGTATGTTGAGACAGTTTTGATCATTTGCCTCCGTCCCCGAGTCATAGGCCAATGCCGAGAAGGTCTTGGGTTTCTTGCCCGGAAGACGAACCCCGGCCAGGGCGAAGAACGTATCGTTGGTCGGGATCAACATGGCAGCCACGGTCAACTGACGATGATGCCGGCTGGCCTCGACCATGACCGTTACGCTTTCTCCGGGTAACAGCAGCCCGGGAATCGTCAGGATGTCGGATATTTCAAGCGGATCGGACAAGAGTTCGGTTGTCAGGCCGCTGGTATCACCGCCTTCAGCCATCACCTCCAGCGCCAGGCTTGCGGGTGTTCCGAGTGCAAAAATCGAAACCTCGCTGGTGTGGGTGACAACCAGCTGTGGCGTAAAAGCCTGAGCCCTGGTGACGTTGGTGATAGTGACTTCGAAAAGTCTCGGGTGGTTGGCGTGGGATACCCCGGCGATGAGTAGTAAAAAGGCCATAGCCGATATATTTTTTTTTGTAATCATAATTCTCTCCCTTTTAGCGTATTTGCGGTTGTGTAATGGCTGATAACGAATACGCACGAGATGGATAAAAGGTTACATTCGACGGGTAATCTGATTGGGTTTACGAGATGGCGCGTTTGCTAACGACGGTTCGTGAAGCGCGAGCGTGCACGTTGTGCGAAGAGCACCTGCCTCTGGGCCCGAGACCGGTATTTCAGGTTGCGGCCGGCGCCCGCTTGCTCATAGCCGGACAGGCGCCCGGACTCAAGGTACATGAAACCGGCGTTCCCTTTGATGATCCGAGCGGCGACCGGTTGCGCGATTGGTTGGGCATTGACCGTCCGACCTTCTACGATGCCCATCGCATAGCGATAGTACCCATGGGATTTTGTTATCCGGGGCGGGGAAAGTCGGGGGATTTACCGCCCAGACCCGAGTGCGCGCGCGCCTGGCGTGAGCGGTTCATGAATTGCCTGGATGGCCTGGAGGTAACGTTGGCGATCGGTCAGTATGCGCAAGCCTGGCATCTGGGAACCGCCGCAAAGTCGAATTTGACCGAGACCGTTCGAGCGTGGCGCGAGTTTGCACCGTCGATATTCCCGCTGCCCCATCCGAGCCCCCGCAACAACATCTGGTTGAAGAAGAATCCCTGGTTTGCGAGGGACGTCCTGCCGGAACTTCGCGCCGCGATAAAACGAATTCTCGATCCATGATGTGGGCCTACTTGAAGGCATTTACCGACTCAACCCAACCGAAACCCCTCATAACCGTTTGCCACCACCTGTTCGCAGCGCTCCCGGTATCTCGGATAACCGCCAACGTAGGGCATGAAGATCCTGGGTTTGCCGGGGACGTTGGACCCCAGATACCACGAACTGCAGCTGGGCGTCGTGTACATGGTGCCCCTGGCGACATCGTTGACGTGGGCCACCCAATCCGTTTCCGCCTCCGAAGTGGGTTCGATGTGCTGGATGTTGTGGTCGCCGAGGTATTTGATGCAATCGCCGATCCAGTTCACATGTTGTTCTATGGCAACGAGCATGTTGCTGAGCACCGATGGGCTACCGGGGCCGGTGACGGTAAAGAGGTTCGGAAATCCAAACATCTGCAGGCCGAGGTATGCGACCGGACCGTCGCGCCACTTGTCTACCAGCCGTAGCCCATCCCGTCCCTGGATGTTCGCTTTCAACAGGGCTCCCGTCATCGCGTCGAATCCGGTGGCGTAAATCAGCACGTCCAGGTCGTAGTGTGTTTCGCCCGTGCGGATCCCACCGGCGGTTATCGTCTCGATGGGCGTTTCGCTGATGTCCACCAGGGTGACATCGTCGCGGTTGAAGGTTTCGTAATAGTCTCGGTCCAGAACCTGGCGTTTGCAGCCGAGACCGTAGGTTTTCGGTGACAATCGCTCGCCCACCTCCGGATCATCGATCATGTTGCCGATTGCTTCCCGAAAGGTTTCGTTGGCCGCTTCGTTTGCTTCCGGGTCGGTGTAAACGTCGCGAAACGTCAATAACATGTTTAATCCACGCTCGGTCACCAGGTTCAGACGCTCCCCTGGCGTCAGGTTCAGGATCTTGTTTGGCGTCAGCGCCGCGGCTGAGAGAGAGGAGGTTGGCAGTGAAGTGGTGGGAATTGCGGTAGCGGGTTGTGGCGCGGTTGATTCGGTGGTTGCTGGTCGTTTAACACTACGCACCGGGCGGAAATTCGAAATCCCACCCGCGTTGTTTTGTTGCATTTCCCGTATGGCGCGGTAGTTGTCGCGAAACTCCTGCTGGACGTCGGCGCGCATGCGCTTGCGGTTGGCGGGAACGGTGTAGACCGGTGTGCGCTGAAACACGGTGAGATGTTCCGCTTGTCTGGCAAGCTCGGGAATAGCCTGCACCCCCGACGAACCGGTGCCGATAATGCCGACCCGAGAGCCGCTGAGGTCCACGGCTTCCTTGGGCCAAAGCCCGGTGTGTAACACCCTGCCCCGAAAACTGTCGGCGCCAGGCAGCTTCGGCTTGTTGGGCACCGAGAGGCAACCGGTGGCCATGACGCAGAATTGCGCTTCGATCGAATCACCCTGTTCCGTGGTGGCGCGCCAGAGATTGTCTGCTTCGGTGTACTCGAGTGCCGCTACCCGGGTGTTGAAGCGGATGTTACGGCGGAGATCGAAACGGTCGGCAACGTGATTGGCATACCTCAGGATGTCCGGTTGTGCGGAAAACACCTCGGGCCAGTCCCACTCCTGCTCCAGCGCTTCTGAAAAACCGTAGGAGTACTCGAGGCTCGGAACGTCGCAGCGTGCGCCGGGATAGCGGTTCCAGTACCAGGTGCCGCCCACGTCGGATCCGGCTTCCAGCACGGTGACATCGAGTCCCAGGTTACGATATCGATACAGAGCGTACATTCCCGCGAATCCAGCCCCTACCACCAGTACATCAGAACGGTTCGTCATTCGGCAGATACCCCGGCGCGACTTGAGTTTTGTTCCGGCGGGATAATACGGCGAACCGCTCGAGCAGGCACGATATAACACCGAGGGCGATTCCCCGTACAATCCCCCGATGAAGTTCACAGTCTCCCCGCTCACCCTCGCGGCGCCACCTCGGTCCGTCGATACCTGAACGATGACGCGTTACGTCATCAGCCGGGTTTTGCAGGGCCTCATTGCCATTTTCGGCGCGTTGTTGATCGTGTTCGTTGCGCAACGTCTGTCGGGAGACCCGGTGGCGCTGATGTTGCCGATGGATGCGAGTGAGGCGGATTTCGCCGCCATGCGCGAAGCCCTCGGCCTGGACAGACCGTTGCTCATCCAATTTGCCATCTTTCTCGGTAATGCCCTCACGGGCGACTTCGGTCAGTCGTACCAGTGGAATGCGCCGGCGATGCAGCTTTTGCTCGATCGGCTCCCGGCGACCCTCGAGCTTGCGATGGCAGGGCTGCTTTTTGCGGTGTTGCTGGCGGTGCCCCTGGGGGTTTTTTCCGCCGTCCATCGCGGTAGCTGGATGGATCGGTCCGCGAAGGTGTTTGCGATGCTTGGCCAGGCAATACCCGGCTTCTGGATTGGCCTGTTGCTGATTCTGTTCATCGCCGTGGAACTTCAGTGGCTACCTGCATATGGGCGCGGCACCCTCGCACATCTCGTGTTACCGGCGGTTGCGCTCGGGTGGTATCCGGTGGCAGCCATGACGCGCACCTTACGTTCCTCCATGCTCGATGTGCTGGAGAGCGATTACATACGCATGGAACGGGCGATCGGCTTGCCGGAACGCACCATCGTATGGCGTTATGCGCTCAGAAACGCGGCTGTCCCGCTGGTGACCATGGTGGGTGTGTATTTTGCCAACATGCTGGGTGGAGCCTTTGTGATCGAAGTTGTATTTGCCTGGCCAGGTGTCGGTCGAACCGTGGTCGACGCCGTTTTTGCTCGTGATTTTCCCGTGGTTCAGGCCGGGGTGATGTTGTCGGCGGTGGTGTTTGTGGTCGTGAACCTCCTGGTGGATCTGAGTTATGGTTTCATCGATCCGAGGATTCGTCGTGGCTGAAGCGCTGATTCCCCGCGCATTCGTCGCACGCTTGTGGGCGCGTGTGTTTCGCCGCAATAGGGTATCGAGCGGGTTTCCGTTTGTCGCCAGCGGTGTGCTTGGCCTGGTGTTGATCTGTGCACTGTTTGGACCCTGGATAGCCCCGTACCGGGCGACGGCAATTTCCCTCGCTGACGCAATGACGCCTCCTGCCTGGATGGAAGGTGGCAGCGCATCACATCTCCTGGGGACCGACAATCTCGGTCGCGATATCTTGAGTCGTATCATTGCGGGTGCTCGTGTTTCGACGACGGTTGCGTTTTATGCGATCGTTCTTTCGGGTCTGATTGGCGCCGGGTTGGGCATGGCGGCCGGTTATTTCGGCGGCGTGGTGGACGCGGTGATCTCGCGCGTTATCGACACCCAGATGGCGGTGCCGTCGATACCACTGGCAATGTTGTTCGCAGCCGTGTTGCCGCCCGGCGAAGCGATGGTGATTTTCATCATCGTGTTGAGTTATTGGACCTGGTATGCCCGCATCGTGCGCGGCGAAGTCATGAGCCTGCGGGAACGCGACTTCATTGCGCTGGCAAAAGTTGCCGGTGTCGGCACGCCGACCATATTCGTACGTCATCTGGCGCCAAATCTGTTGAATACCTTGTTAGTCCTCGCTACGCTGCAATTTGGCAGCGTCATCGTCTTTGAAGCAGGTTTGAGCTTTCTTGGGCTTGGCATTCAGCCGCCGCAGGTATCGTGGGGTGGCATGTTGTCCGACGGTCGGAATTTCATAGAGGTCGCGTGGTGGCTGATTACCATTCCGGGGATTGCCATAATGGCCGCATGTCTCGCATCGAACCTGTTGGGCGACTGGTTGCGAGACACCTTCGATCCGCTCCGCCGCCAGGTCTGGTAGCGTGATGCTCCGGGTACGCGATCTCAAAACCCATCTGTATCTGAAACGCGGGGTTGTCAAAGCCGTTGATGGGGTGAGCTTTGACCTCGCTTCGGGTGAAACTCTCGGCTTGATCGGCGAATCCGGCAGCGGCAAAACCATGACGGGTTTGTCGCTGTTGGGGCTCCCGCCAAAACCCGCTGGGCGCATCGTTGCCGGTTCGATCGAACTCGATGGGCGTGAACTCGTTGGACTCGATGAGGATGTGCTGGCAAGAGAGGTGCGGGGCCGGCAGATCGCGATGATCTCACAAGATCCGATGACGTCACTCAACCCGGTGTTCACCGTGGGAGAACAGGTTGCCGCACCGATTCGCGCGCATGGTATGGCCTTTGAACGATCGGCCATGGATCTCGCCGTGGACGAACTCGATCGGGTTCGCGTCCCGTCGGCCGCACGGCGGGCCGGTGACTATCCGCATCAGTTCAGTGGGGGTATGCGCCAGCGCGTGGTGGCGGCAATGGCGATTGCCTGCCGCCCGCGTCTGCTGATTGCCGATGAACCGACCAGTGCCCTGGACGTGACAATCCAGGTGCAGTTCATGGATCTAATCGAGCAGATTCAAACGGATACCGGTGCGGGTATCTTGTTCATAACACATGATCTGGGGGTTGCAGCGAGCCTCTGCCACCGAATTGCCGTTATGTATGCAGGGCGCATAGTAGAGACGGCGAATGTCGACAAGCTGTATTCGAGTCCGCTCCATCCTTATACGCAGGGACTACTCGATTCGGTGCCGATCCTCGGTCGGCGCCAGAAACGCCTGCGGTCGATTGCGGGTAACCCGCCGGACCCTCTCTCGCTGCCGGGGGGCTGTGCGTTTCATCCTCGCTGTCCCCATGCCTCGGAGATCTGTCGTAAGGAGGCGCCTCCTTCGGTATCGGTGGAGGGTGGCAACGTGGCCTGCTGGTTGGTGGCCGACTCGGGTGCATGACGCGTTCACGACCTCGATGCTTGTTTTTGTGCGCCTCGAGGTGACGCTGGTTTTTAGAACGTATATTTGGGAAGCGACATGGTTGATGGTTTGAAGGTACCGGTGATCGACGTGGATCTGTTCAGGACCGAAGATCACCTCGGAGAGTTGGACGAGGCCTGTGCGACCTGGGGCTGTTTTCAAATTGTCAACCACGGGATCCCGGATGTGTTGATCTCGTCCCTGCACACCCGGATGAGAACGTTTTTTGATCTACCGCTGAAAAAAAAGCAAGAGATCGAACGCACCAGGACCAACCCCTGGGGATTCTTCGACCAGGAACTGACGAAGAACGTCCAGGATTCGAAGGAAATATTCGATGTTGGCCCGGCAGCGGATACGGGACCGCTTGCCGGTAGCTCGCCGCAGTGGCCGAAAGATATGCCGGTATTCAAAACGGCGATTCTCGGGTTCTACGATGCCTGTCAGGTAATTGCGGAAAAAGTTCTGGCCGGGATAAGCCGGAATCTAGGTATGCCCGGCGGTTTTCTGACCGACGGTTTTGGTGAACGGCAGACCAGCTTCCTGAGACTCAACTATTACCCGGTCTGCGAACAGACGCCGGAAAATCTCGGGATCAGCCATCATACGGATGCGGGCGCCGTTACGGTGATGGCCCAGGATGTGAATCCGGGGCTGCAGATTCATCGTGATGACCAGTGGCATACCGTCGTACCACACTCCGATGCGCTCGTAATCAACATTGGCGACATTGTGCAGGTGTGGTCGAACGATCGTTACACCGCACCGTTGCACCGGGTGCTGGCGAGCGTGAAAACAAAACGCTACAGCGCCCCCTTCTTCTTCAACCCCGACTATGACCTCGACTATGCCCCGGTTGACGGTGTTGTCAGCAAAACGAGACCAGCACTCTATCGGTCGATCAACTGGGGTGAATTTCGGGCAGGCAGGGCGGCTGGAGACTATTCGGATTACGGTGAGGAAATTCAGATTTCCCACTATCGGCTGGATTGACCCCGTGACTCTTCTCGCTCTCGAGGATGTGGCCTGTCACTTTACCACCCCAGCCGGTGTCGTACGCGCCGTGGACGGTATCACTCTGAAGATTGACCCGGGCGAGACGTTGGCTCTCGTGGGTGAGTCGGGCTGCGGCAAAAGCACGTTGGCCTGGTTGATTCTCGGTCTCCATCCCCTGACTCGCGGCCGTATCAGCTTCAAGGGTCAAGACATCAGCCGGCTTCGCGGACGTGGGGCAAAAGGATTTCGAGCCCGGGTGCAGGCGGTCTTTCAGGATCCCTACAGCTCGCTGAATCCGCGCCTGAAGGTGCGCACGATTCTCGCCGAGCCGCTCTTGGCGCATGGTGCGGCGAGGAGGGGTGTCGCGGCCAAAATCAACCGCGCGTTATCGCTCGTGGGGTTACCCGAGATGAGTGCCGATCTCTATCCGCACGAATTTTCCGGCGGCCAGCGCCAGCGTATTGCGATCGCCCGGGCGCTGATCCTGGAGCCGGATCTCGTGGTCCTCGATGAGCCGATTTCGGCCCTGGATGTTTCGATTCGCGCCCAGATGCTCAACCTGTTGCAGGATCTACAGGGTGAACTCGGCCTCGCCTATCTCCTCATTGCGCACGATCTCGCCCTGGTCGAACACGCGGCCCGCCGGGTTGCGGTAATGTATTTGGGCGAGATCGTCGAGGACGGCCGGACCGAGGCACTGTTCGATCGCCCTCAACATCCCTACACACAGGCGCTGTTGGCGGCCGTCCCTCGACCGGATCCTGCCCACCCGCGAGCAACCGGGCAGATACATGGAGAAGTCGCAACGGCGCTCGCGCCGCCCTCTGGTTGTCGATTCCATCCGCGTTGTCCGAAGTGTATGGACGTCTGCACGAAAACGGCGCCGGAGACCACCATTGTGGCTACGGAGCACCAGGCAAGGTGTCACCTGCTCGATTCTCGACATGTCCCCGGAACTCGCCGTGGTACCATTGTCGGATAACCGCCGTCGGTGAGGGAGAAGGGACGATGCATGATCTGGTCATCAAGAATGCCACCATAGTTGATGGGACTGGTAACCCCAGGGTCTGTGGAGATGTCGTCTCGGATTACGGGAAAATAACCGAAATAACAGCT
>JAPUJX010000435.1 GCA_027295975.1 Gammaproteobacteria bacterium | reverse complement strand
TACAACGGCTGCATGAACGTTTTTGATCCACGGCCCGGTCGTGTTGATTCCATCGCCCCCGGCAAGTCCAGATTCACCGCGATGTCGCCCACCCTGTTGTTCAAAGACGACGAGCCCTGCCTGATCATCGGTGCTCCCGGTGGGACCTACATTACCATGGGGATTTTGCAGGGCATCTTGAACGTCGTCGACTTCGACATGGGCGCTCAGCTTGCCGTTTCCGCACCGAGGTTTTGCGTGACGTCGGACGTGATCGACCTGACCAATCGAATTCCCCGATACGTGGAAGCAGAACTGAGTGCCATGGGGTATCCAACCCGGCGATCACACCTCTCTTATAACTTTGCCGGTGTTCATGCCATCCGCATCAGCGACGGCAGGTGGGATGGCGGTGCCGATCCGGGACGAGACGGAATGGCTCTGGCTACTCCATAGTTCAAGGTCATCCGGCGGCACGGTCGCATTATCACCGGTGACTGGATCACGCTTGCCAGTTCAAAAGTTCGTCACACTTCAGCCTACCACCCTTTTCAAGGCTGCCGACGACGCGCTTTATTCGGCCAAAGCCGCGGGCCGCAACCGGACCGCGCTCCACGATATGGGTCAACTCTGTATTACCGGGCGCGTTCTAACCTGATCACCCCTGGTCCGCCCGGATGATAGCCGCTACGATGCCAGGAATTTCCCCGCGGTGTGGCATGTGGAAACCTTCCAGCTGAAAAACAAGAACATTGCGATTACCGGCGCATCGTCAGGATTCGGCCATCATTTCTCGGGGGTGCTGGCCAATGCGGGTGCGCGTGTGGTGCTCGGCGCGAGGCGTACGGAAAAAATTGAAACTCGAGTTGCCGAGATACGCGCTGCAGGCGGAGAGGCGACAGGGGTGAGGCTGGATGTGCGCGACAACGACAGCATCGTGGATTTTCTGAGAGACGCCGAACAAGCTTTTGGCCCCGTCGATGTCGTCATCAACAATGCGGGTGTGGAAGCGGGCGCAAAAACCTACATGATGATCGACGAAGCGGATTGGAATTTTGTCATGGAAACCAATCTCAAAAGCGCCTGGCTGATGGCCAGAGCCTATACCGAGCGGGTGGTGAAAAACGCTCAACAGGGCGGCAACATCATCAACATCTCTTCGATTACCGACACCCGGACCATCAAGGGCCAGTTCCCCTACGCAGTCTCAAAAGGTGCATTAACCCGCATGACCGAAGTGCTGGCCCTGGAGGCGGCAAAATACGGTATCCGGGTTAACGCCCTGGCACCCGGCTACATTCTTACCGACGTCAGCCGCCTGCTGCTGGAAAGCGATCGCGCGCCTGAGTTCGTGAATGGCATTCCCATGCGGCGCGTGGGTGAGTTTTCCGATCTCGACGGTCCGCTGCTGTTGTTGGCATCAGACGCATCGAGTTACATGACGGGTTCTGTCCTCGTCGTCGATGGGGGACACATCTGTGCGTCACTTTGATGCAACGTCTGTGCGTCACTTTGACGCAACGTCTGTACGTCACTTTGTCAAATTTCAAAAGAAAGATCAGGAGCACTCATGAGCGACATCAAACCTTTCCAGGTCGAAATTTCCGACGAGGAACTCACCAGTCTCAAGACCAAGCTCGCAAATACCCGTTTCCCGGAGGCGGAAACGCCCGATGACTGGTCTCAGGGTGTCCCGCTGGCTTACGTTCGCGAACTCGCCGAATACTGGGAGAAAGACTACGACCTGCGACGAGTCGAAACGAGGCTGAACACCCATCCCCAGTTTCACGCGGAACTCGACGGGCTCAACATTCATTTCCTGCATATCCGCTCCCCGGAAGAGAACGCTCTACCGCTGGTAATGACCCATGGCTGGCCCGGATCCGTTGTCGAATTCCTCAAGGTGATAGAACCCCTCACCGACCCGGTAAATCACGGCGGCGACGCAGGTGAATCATTTCACGTGATATGTCCGGCCCTTCCCGGTTACGGATATTCCGACAAGCCGACCCAGCCCGGTTGGGGAGTTGAGAAGATCGCCGAAGAGTGGGCCAACCTGATGGCCCGGCTCGGATATGAGCGTTACGTCGCCCAGGGAGGCGACTGGGGTGCGGCGGTCACAACCATGATCGGCATCCAGGATACCGAACACTGCAGCGCCATTCATCTCAACATGCCGACCGTGCGACCCGATCCGGAGACCATGGACAATCTCACGGAACTCGAGCAGCAGGCAATGGCTGGACTGAAATACTATCGTGACTGGGACTCGGGTTACTCCAAAGAGCAAAGTACCAGACCACAGACGGTCGGTTACGGACTTGTCGACTCCCCCGTTGGGCAGGCGGCCTGGATAATCGAAAAGTTCTGGGCGTGGATGGACTGCGACGGACATCCGGAAAACGTGCTGACCCGCGACGAACTGCTCGACAACGTCATGATGTACTGGCTGACCGCCTCCGGAGCTTCCTCGGGACGCCTCTACTGGGAGAGCTTCGGCGGTGGCGGGCAAGCGGACGAGGTTACCGTGCCGACGGGCTGCAGCATTTTTCCGAAGGAAATTTTCCGCTGCTCAAAACGCTGGGCGGAGAAAAGATTCACCAATCTCATCTATTGGAACGAATTGGACAAGGGTGGCCACTTTGCCGCCTTCGAACAACCAGAATTGTTCGTCAACGAAGTGCGCAACTGCTTCAAATCAATCAGGTAGATGACCACGGAGCCACTGTGGACGCCTCGTCCGGCAGAAGAAAAGGACAGTAACCTGCGCCGTTTCATGGTCCAGGCGAGCAAAACCTGTGGCCGCAACTTTCCCGACTATCGATCCCTGCATGCGTGGTCGATAGAAGCACCGGGAGATTTCTGGGAACAGGTCTGGCGTTTCACGAAGATGAGTTCTTCCACCCCCTACGGCGAACCGGTCACCGATCTGGACTCGTTTCCAGGCGCTCGCTGGTTTGAGGGGGCCAATCTGAATTACGCTGAACATCTCCTGCGCTACCGGGACAACCGTCCCGCATTGGTTTCTTTGTTGGAAACCGGGCAACGCCGGGAGTTGAGTTACTCGGAGGTATACAGACAGACCGCACACATAAACTCGATCCTTGCGCGCGAAGGTGTAGAAGCCGGTGATCGGGTCGCCGGATGGTTGCCCGGTGTCAGGCGGGATCCGGATCATCCCGACACTCTGCACGTGAACCGACGGGTCGCCCGGCTCTTCGCTCTCCAGTTCTTTCACCTGCTCGGCTTCCGCAGCGTGGA
>JAPUJX010000434.1 GCA_027295975.1 Gammaproteobacteria bacterium | reverse complement strand
AGGTCCAGGTGACTTCGGAGTCCTACACTCAGGGTGATACGCTCTATCATACCCATTGCGCCAACTGTCATCGGGGTATCGGCGTGACGTCCGTGGTGGCGACCGTGGCGCTGGACCTGCGGAGCATGACGCAAGAGATTCACGCGGCTTACCCGGAAATCGTGCGGGGCGGTTCGCGAGCAGACAACGGCATGCCGGACTTCGCGGATACCCTGAGCGAAGGGGAAATCGAAGCCATCCGTGGCTTCCTGGTCATCCAGGCCAACCAGATCCGCAGTTGGCAGGAGTCGCGGCAACCGGCGGAAAAGTCAGCGGCGACACCGGAAGAGGCCGCGGCCCGGTCGCAGGGCTGAGGGAAAAAGGGGTCAGTTTGAACTGACCCCTTTCTCTGCGACCCCACTCATAGCCGGATCCGGCTACTGGTCGGATCGTACAATGGGCGCAGGGAAGCGGCAGCGGGAAAACGCACACCGGCGACTTCGATTTCGTAACTACCCGATTTGACGAAAGCCGCATCAACCCCATCTTCATGATTCACATAACCCAGGCCGACCGCGGCACCCAGGGTGTGACCGAACATTCCCGAGGTGATGTAACCGACAATCCGGTTGTTTCTCCAGATGGGTTCATTGTGATAAAGCAAAGGTTCCGGATCATGAAGAAGGAACTGCACCAACCTTTTATTGAGGCCAACTTCGCGCTGACGCAACAGCGCATCGCGGCCGATAAAACCCCCTGCCTTGTCGAAAGCCACGGCGAAACTCAAGCCCGCTTCCAGGGGCGTATCTTCATCGGTGATGTCGTGACCCCAATGACGATAGGCCTTTTCGATACGCAGGGAATTCATCGCGTGCATCCCCACCAGCCGAATTGCAATTGACTCCCCGGCCGCCATCAAGGTGTCATAAACATGTAGTGCAAATTCCGTGGGGATATGCAATTCCCACCCGAGTTCTCCCACATAGGTGACGCGCATGGCACGAACCGTCGCGTAGCCAACCTCGATTTCCCGAAAATGTCCGAATGGGAAGGCCTCGTTGCTCAGGTCCGCGGAACTTACCCGATTGATGAGATTCCGCGAGTTGGGACCCATTACCCCGAGCACGGCATAAGCGGAGGTCACATCGCTCAAGACGGCATTGTGTTCACCGATGTGGCGACGAATCCAGTGGAAGTCACGGGTTTGAGAAGTCGCGGAAGTAATGATCATGAACCGATCTTCGGCAAGCCGCGCAACCGTCAAATCCGATTCGATGCCGCCACGGTCGTTGAGCCATTGGGTATACACGAGACGGCCAACGTCGACGTCAACGTCATTGGCGCAGAGTTGACCCAGCAATTTTGCCGCGTCTTTACCCTGGACCAGAAATTTTGCGAACGATGTCTGATCCAATATTCCGACGTTCTCGCGAATAGCGCGGTGCTCTTCAGCGGAATAGTCAAACCAGTTCTGACGGAACCAGGAGTATTCATACTCGGGAGATTGACCCGGCGGAGCGTACCAGTTAGGGCGCTCCCACCCGGCAACCTCACCGAAACAGGCATTTTGCGCGGCGAGTCTCTCGTGAAGCGGCGAGTGTCTGATCCCCCGGGATGTAACAAACTGGCGGAACGGCCAATGCATGGCATAAAGCAACCCCAGGCCTTCGCTGACCCGATCGGACAAGTAGCGGCGATTGTTCTGGAAAGCGATATTTCGGCGAACGTCCACCTCCCAGAGGTCGGCCGGTGGGTGACCGTCACGCATCCATTCGCTGAGCACCTTGCCAACCCCCCCGGCGGATTGAATGCCAATGGAGTTGAAGCCGGAGGCAATGAATAAATTGTCCAGTTCGGCCGATTCTCCCAGATGATAGCGGTCATCCGGCGTAAAACTCTCCGGACCGCAAAAGAATGTCTGTATGCCCGCGTTTTCCAGCGCCGGCATTCTTTTCATCGCTTTTTCCAGCACCGGCTGGAAGTGATCGAAGTCCTCG
This sequence comes from Gammaproteobacteria bacterium, assembly GCA_027295975.1. Lineage (GTDB taxonomy): Bacteria > Pseudomonadota > Gammaproteobacteria > Pseudomonadales > Azotimanducaceae > SMWK01. The sequence continues at coordinate 3,960 of JAPUJX010000434.1, read as the reverse complement.
GCCAATTCGTCGAAGCAGAAGTTCTCCGGGATGCCGTCACCGCCCCATGGTTTGGCGATCGGTTCAAAGGCGCCCAACAGGATCTTGCCGGCGTCTTCCTTATAATACGCGAAGGCATCGTAGTCTCGAAAAACCGGCAAGGTCGGCTCCACTCCAGCAAAGGGTTCCGTGACGAGATAGAAATGTTCACACGCGTACAGAGGCACACGGACCCCCACCGTCGCGGCCAGATCCCGGGTCCACATACCCGCACAGAGCACTACCTGACCGGCTTTAATGGACCCCTGATCTGTCTCAACCCCCGTCACCCGTCCGCCATCATGATTAATGCGGGTTACTTTGACGTCTTCGAAGATGCGAGCACCTCCAAGCCTCGCCCCACTCGCCAGCGCCTGGGTAGCATCAACGGGGTTGATCTGCCCATCGGTCGCAATCCAGGTACCACCAATTACGTCGTCGGTATTGATCAGGGGATAACGCTCGCGGACTTCGGCGGTGGATATTACGTCGACGTCAAGTCCAAAAACCTTGGCCATCGACGCATTTCGTTTCAATTCCTCGAAGCGCTCCGGATTCGTTGCGATGGTGACGGATCCATTTTGTTTGAATCCGGTGGCCTGGCCGGTTTCTTCTTCTATGCGGGTATAGAGTTCGGCCGTGTATTTGGCCAACTTGGTCATGTTCTGACTCGGGCGCAACTGACCCACCAGTCCGGCCGCGTGCCAGGTGGTGCCGCAGGTGAGTTTCCTGCGTTCCAGCAAAATCACGTCCTGCCAGCCCATCTTTGCCAGGTGATAGGCGACCGAGCAACCGACGATGCCCCCGCCGACGATGACAACCCGGGCTTCGGTGGGTAGGGAAGCGGCCATCAATGTTCTCCCAAGAGCATCATACTTGCGCGGAGTCTACCGATGTCCTGCGTTTTACGCTCACCGCATCGATGTGTTTTACCCATGTATTCCTCCGATCCCTTTTATCCACCTTCCCTATAGGGCGCGTGGATAGCAAATAGCACAATGAGCCACTCTGGCCGCGCCTGGCGCACCCCGTTAGAATTTTCCAACTCGCTTTCGGAGTTGCATTGCGATGACTCGCGATCCGCGATATGACATCTTGTTTGAACCCGTGAAAATTGGGCCCGTTGTGGCGCCAAACCGTTTTTATCAGGTTCCCCATTGCAACGGAATGGGGTTTCTGCGCCCTCGCATGTTGGCGGCAATGCGCGGCATCAAGGCAGAAGGCGGTTGGGGGGTGGTATGCACCGAGTATTGTTCAATTCACCCCAGTTCAGAGGATCTGCCCCACCCCTACAACAGCCTGTGGAGTCAGGCTGACATCAAAGCCAACGCACTGATAACCGAGAAGGTGCACGAATTCGGTGCGCTGGCGGGGGTCGAATTGTGGGCCGGCGGCGCCGGTGCCCCGAACCTGCTGACGCGGGAAGTCGCGCTGGGGGTCACCAGCATGCCAAATCTGGCCGGTCATCCGTTTCAAACCCGGGCCATGGATTTGCAGGACATCCGGAATCTGCGCCGCTGGCATCGAATGGCGGCACTGCGTGCTCGAGACGCGGGTTTTGACATCGTGTACGTTTACGCTACCCATAGTTATCTTCTGGCCCAGTTTCTCTCGCCTCAGCACAATCGCCGGACCGATGAATACGGTGGATCGTTGGAAAATCGCGTTCGCCTGGTACGGGAGTTGATTGAAGAAACCAAGGACGCAATAGGTGACACCTGCGCGGTTGCCGTGCGCATGGCGGCCGATGATGGCACCGGCACGCAAGACGAACCGGTAACCGGCGAGCGTCGGGAGATGTTCGAAATGCTCGCCGAATTACCCGATCTATGGGATGTCAACGTACAGGACTACGCGCACGAAATGGGGGTGTCGCGTTTCGTCAAGGAAGGATCTCTCGAAAAGGCGATGGGGTTCGTGAAATCCATTACCAGCAAACCTGTCGTGACCGTGGGGCGATTCACCTCTCCGGACACCATGGTTTCACAGATACGTCGAGGCATTACCGATTTTATCGGCGCGGCCCGTCCTTCCATCGCAGATCCGTTCCTGCCCCGCAAGATCGAAGCAGGTCGCCTGGAGGAAATTCGAGAGTGCATCGGGTGCAATATCTGTTACACCGGCGATAGCCTGAGCGTACCCATCCGCTGTACGCAGAATCCCACCATGGGTGAGGAATGGCGCCGGGGATGGCATCCGGAGAAGATTCAGCCTAAGACCAGCGACGCCACGGTGCTGGTTGTCGGCGCAGGACCGGCGGGGCTCGAGGCAACCCGGGCGCTCGGTCAACGCGGTTACAAAGTCATGCTGGCCGAGGCCTCAACCGTGCTCGGCGGACGCGTCGCCGAGGAATGCCGCCTACCCGGCCTGGCCGAATGGGGGCGGGTGCGGGACTATCGAGTTCTCCAGATTCAGACCATGCCCAACGTCGATATTTTTCTCGACAACAATCTGAGTGCGGAGGATGTTTTGAGTATCGGTACCGAACATATCGTGATCGCTACCGGGGCCAGATGGCGCGCCGACGGCTTTGGCCGTTATCACAAAAAACCTTGTCTCAAACTCGGACCTTCATCGCAGCTGTTTACCCCCAACGACATCTTCGAGGGGCGCGTGCCCCATGGCAGAGTATTGGTGTTTGACGACGACCATTATTACCTGGGCAGTGTCCTGGCTGAGGCTCTGGTGGCGCAAGGTGCGGAGGTGTGTTTCGTCACTCCGGAAAACCTCGTGTCTGCATGGGGAGTGTACAGTGATGAACAATATCAGACCCAGCAACGCCTCATTGCGCTTGGGGTGCAAATCATCACCGCTCACGGCCTGGATGAATTCGACGGCTCCCATGCAACTCTCGGCTGCATTTATTCCGAACAAACCCGCGTGGTATCAGCAGATGCCGTGGTATTGGTTACGGCGCGAACTCCCATCGATGACCTGTACTGGGAGATTACCGAAAAGTTAGCGTCGGATACTTCAGACTCATCGCCTACCGTGCGCAAAATAGGCGATTGCGATGCACCCGCCATTATCGCCGCAGCCATCTATGCGGGACATCGTTACGCTCGAGAACTGGAAACCGACAAGAAAGAGCAAAGCGACGTTATCCGCCAGGACAGGCTGTTTGATCCAAGCTGACCGTTATCCCGGTTTTCTGGTGTCTCCGCTAGGAGCGGCTACACGAGGAGTTTTGCCGCGGTCTCAGCCAACTCGGCGCCGAGGGCTTCCACCTGCTTCGCCCGGGCGGCATCGACCATCTCGCCGGTCTCATCGAATTCCTTGAAAGCACTGCGAACCGTGATCTGGCTCGGCAGAACGGTGAATCCGAGATTCGTCAAAAGTTCGCGAACGCCGCGCAGACCACGTAGTCCTCCCAACGGCCCTGGCGACGCGGCCATGATTACCGCGACCTTGCCGGAAAATGCCGACAGATCGGGCTGCGCCTCGGGTGAGCGCGACAACCAGTCCAGCGTGTTCTTCAGCAAAGGCGGCAGGAAGCCGTTGTATTCCGGGGAAGCCAACAGGAGTCCATCGCACTCTCGAAAAAACACGCGCAGCTTCTCAACATTCTCCGGCAGGCCGTTGGCCGCTTCATCATCGCCGTCATAGAGCGGCAGCGGATAGTCGCGAAGGTCAACATAGGTCACCGTCGCACCGCTGTTCTCACATCCGCGAAGCGCAATGCGCACGAGTTTCTTGTTGAACGAGTCGGACCGAGCGCTGGCGGCAAAGGCGAGAATCCTGGCTTTCCTGTGTTCACTCAATTGCACGTCCTCGACAAACGGCAGTGAGTCCAACGTGGTCGCGACAGTTTTGCGTCATACATTCACAAGCGCGCTTCCAGTGACACGAAGTAAGCCCGTTCGGGTGGCCGGTACATGAACACATCCTCGGTGTCATCATCGAGCGCGTTTTCTATCCGGGCAGCCAAAGTGAAGTGGTCCG
>JAPUJX010000433.1 GCA_027295975.1 Gammaproteobacteria bacterium | reverse complement strand
CTAATTCCGCAACAATAGGAGGATGCGTATCGTCAGCTGGAACGTCAACGGTTTACGCGCCTGCGTAAAAAAAGGATTTCTGCAATTCCTGAAGCGCTCCCGTGCCGAGGTGATCGGTCTGCAGGAAGTGCGTGCCTTTCCTCACCAACTGGATCCGCAAACGCGTACCCCGAAAGGCTGGCACGCCTGTTTCGCCCCCGCACAACGCCCCGGTTACAGCGGAGTGGCCATTTATGCGCGGCAAGCGCCCGATCGCGTCGATTCCATGCTCGACGAGGCGCTGTTTGATGTCGAGGGTCGCTTCATCATTGCGCACTTTGGCAGAACGGCCATCGCCAGCGTGTACTTTCCCAAAGGCAACGGCAAGGAACGGGATAATTCCCGCGTCCCCTACAAGCTCGACTTTTACGCCGCGGTATTCGATCGAATTCAACGGCTACGGCGCCGTGGACCGGTTTATGTCATGGGTGATTACAATACCGCGCACGAAACCCTGGATCTCGCACGCCCCGGAACAAATCGGAAGTCGAGCGGATTCCTTCCCGAAGAGCGCGTCGAATTGACCCGCTGGATGGATGCCGGGTGGGTGGACACTTTTCGGGTCCGCCACCCGGAAGAGGCAGGTCACTACACCTGGTGGCGGCAGTGGGGAGACGCCCGAGCCAACAACGTGGGCTGGCGGATCGACTACGTTCTCGCCTCACCGTCCGCGAACAAACGCGTTAGCGACGCGTTCATCTGGCCCCAGGAAACGGGTTCGGATCACTGCCCCATAGGGGTTGATCTGAAATAAAAACGGTCTCACCCTACAGTTCACTCCTCGAAGAATACCTCCGCTATCGCAATTCCGCTTTCCCCCGCCACCGCATAGAGCAAATAGGTTCGATTGCCTTCCTCGAATACCGCCGGATCGCGCAGTTGGTTGACGTGCCCGTATGCGACACTTCTCACCGACTCCAGCAGTGGCGCGTCTGCACCTTCCCAGGCTTTTTCGGGGCGCAACATTTCTATGGGTTCGCCCGGTGTCCAGCGCAACCAATCAGTCGATAGATCGATTCTACTCAGCAATATACGTTCCGGCACGTCGCCGACCTGCGTCCAGAAAACGTATAAAGTGTCTCCCCGAACCAGCAGGCCCGCATGACGCATATTTCCGTTGAACAGCAGCGGTCCAACCTCGAAGTCGCTCAGCCCATCAACGCTGCGATAGAACTGGCCCGGCATCGCCATCGCGTAACGGAAGTCGCGATACCCGAACACCCGCATGTATGTTTTACCAAGAATCTCGGACCGGGCGCGAAAGTTGATGCCGTCGGAGGACACCGCGACACGCGTCACCTGATTGGCAAACCCTTCGAGACCATGAAAGTACATCATTATGGATCGAGCATCGGCATCGACATGCACATCGGGAGACGCGATGTGGGGTGCCGTCAATTCCTTCAAAAGGTCGTGGGGGAGTTTGTTGCGTCCTCCGGGGGCGTTTTCCATCCGCGCCCGGACGCGAGCCAGAGCCCCGGCCGGCGCTTCCGGCGGCTGTTCCGGAAAGTGAGAGTCGCCGATTCCCAGGCTACCTCGCGGATGTACCGACCAGGGCCCCTCGAGCCTGTCCGCATACGCGAGCCGTATGTAACTGCCTTTGTGGTCCGCAAAATACAGGTAATAAACCCCCAGCGGCGATTCGACCCAATCAGGTACCCGAATGAGCGAGGGACCCTGGATGTTTCTGCCTATACTCGGGTGAGTTGCCTCCGTGATGATCGGTGCATCCAGTAACCTCTGTATGCGCACTTTGACCTCTTCTGCCCGAATTCCCGGAACGGCAATCACCAACAGAAACATAACAACGTATCGGTTTTCGCGCATGGCGCATCACCTCCGATCCGATGCTCGATCATAACAAACATCCATATGCCGCAACGCTCTTCGCGAACCGTCCGGGGGATGAATCTACCTAAAGCCAACTTTGATTACCCTTCATTACGTGTTTTCATTGAAGATAAGACCTTCACCATGGAGCAACCATGGCCAAAGATATCGGCGCTGCGGTAAGGGAAGTCTGCCTGTGGTTCCCGGAATCCGAAGAGATTCCTTCACGAGGTTCGCCCGATTTCCGGGTCAGGAACAAAACGTTCGCATCCTACATCGTCAATCACCATGGCGATGGAAAAATTGCTCTCTGGTTACCAGCCCTACCCGGAGCCCAGGAGTTATATGCCAACGCAGAGCCGAACTACTATTTTGTTCCTCCTTATGTAGGTCCTCGGGGATGGCTCGGCGTGCACCTCGATCAGGGACTGAGCTGGATGGATATCGCAAACCGGGTGCGCGAAGCCTATCTGATGGTGGCGCCAAAAACCCTGCGCGACAATCTCGAAGAGTTGCCGCGGATCGACCCACCCACGGAAACAATAGAACCCACCGAGTTCGATCCGATGCTTGGAAAACGGGCGCAGGAGGTTCTGGCGCCCCTGCGGGAGATCTGTCTTTCGCTGCCGGAAACGGGCGAAGGAACTCAATTCGGCAAACCGGTGTGGAAAGCGGGGAAGAAGTCGTTTTGCTCGGCTTACGACTACGGGCGCGGTCTGCGCCTTTCTTTCTGGGTGGGATCCGAGATGCAGGCCATGCTCACCTTCGAGGACCGTTACGAGATTCCCGCCTACACAGGACACAACGGCTGGATTTCACTCAATGTCGACGAAGACGCCAACTGGGATGAGATTCGCGAACTCGCCCTGACCAGCTATCGCCACTTTGCGTTGAAGCGCATGTTGAAGGAACTGGACCCCGCTGACGCCTGACCGTTAGCGCGCCGGATCGCAGTTACGGCGCCTCGTCAGAACCGCAACGTATTCGATCCGTGAGTGTTCGACCAGCTAATAATAAAGGTACGGGAGCGCAAAGGCGGATAAGAAGCCGATACCCCACAGACCGCCAGATACCCAGATAAATCGCCGGTTCCATTTGTCGGCCCGTGCACAGGCTACGGCAAGCTTCGGATCGGCTGGGCAGAAACGACCCGGTCGGTAGACGGCCCAACCAGACAACAAAATCAACACCCCCGAGACCGTAAACATCCACCCTTTGTACATGCTCAAGGTCACGATCCACGGAGCGGTTGACGCCATGGAAGCAACAACGGCCCCAAGGCCAAGGCTGACCA
>JAPUJX010000432.1 GCA_027295975.1 Gammaproteobacteria bacterium | reverse complement strand
TCGAGTTGAACTCGTCGCGGTTTTAGCCCGGTCTCGCCGGAAGCTCCGTGTTTGAACGCGTTGCCGCTGAAGGATAATCGTGAGAACCTTCGGCTCCGCGAGGAACCCGCGATCAGGTAGGTGTCTTCGCGTTACTGGGGGAAACCGTGGAGCAATCCGGGGAGTATCGCATCGCCGCTGGACGCGATGTGGTCTGGCGAAGTCTGAATGATGCCGATGTGCTGGCAAAGTGCATTGATGGCTGCCAGTCCATGACCAAACTGTCCGATGAGCGGTTCGATACCACCGTCAAAGCCAGGATCGGACCGGTGAGCGCCACCTTTCAGGCGGAACTGCACCTCACCGACGTGAAACCTCCCTCCAGTTACAACATCAACGCGAACGCCAAGGGGGGAGTTGCCGGTTTTGGCAAAGGGGTTGCAGAGGTTACCCTGATTGAAGACGGGGCCGAGACGATCCTGCGTTATAAGGTCAGCGCCAGCGTTGGCGGCAAGCTTGCCCAGGTGGGATCGCGGCTCATCGATGCCGTTGCGCGCAAGATGGCGCAAAATTTTTTTGCGGCGTTTGTCCGGGAGGTTAGCGGCAGCGAGCCGGTGGTCGTGCAGGACGACATTCAGCCTGGACTAAAAAAATCCAACGGTCAGTGGAAGGTCTGGGTAGTGGTTTTTGCCGCCCTCGTTCTCGCCCTGGTGCTGGCTTTTTGACAGGAACAAACAGGTGAAGCGGAGTTAATCATGAAAGTAACAGTTACCGTCAACGGGTCTGACCACCAGCTCGACGTTCCGGAGAACACCCTGCTGGTCGATCTGATTCGCGAGGAGTTGCGGCTCACCGGTACTCATGTGGGCTGCGATACCAGTCAATGTGGCGCCTGCACGGTGCACCTGAACGGGCGGGCGGTTAAATCCTGCACGGTCCTCGCAGCCCAGGCAGATGGCGCGGATATCACCACCATCGAGGGAATCGGCAGCCCCGACGATCTCCATCCCATGCAGGCGGCATTCCGCGATTGTCATGCTTTGCAGTGTGGTTTCTGTACCCCGGGCATGATCATGAGCGCCATTGATCTCGTTGAGCACAACGACGGGCTCGACAACCGGTCGGTACGTGAAGGCCTCGAAGGCAACATCTGCCGCTGCACGGGTTACCACAACATCGTCAAGGCCGTGCTGCAAGCGGCCAGCGCGAAGTGACAGCCTTGAGCGGAGAAACAGCCTTGAGCGAAGAAAACAGCCTCGAGCGGAGAAAACAGCCTCGAGCGAAGAAAACAGCCTCGAGCGGAGTATGAAAAATCATGAGTGAAACAACCCAATCAGCAGACACCGGCATTGGCGCTTCGGTCAAACGCAAGGAAGACGCGCGTTTCATTACCGGACTCGGCCAATATACCGACGACATCAACCAGCCAGGGCAGGCTTATGCGGTTTTCCTGCGTTCCCCCCATGCGCGGGCGCGGATCGAGCTTATCGACGTGGCGGACGCCATGGCGGTGGAGGGTGTGATCGCCGTACTGACCGGCGAAGACATGGCGGCGGATGGCCTGGGCGATCTTCCCTGCGGTTGGGCGGTCAAGTGGAAAGACGGCAGCGACATGGTTGCGGCACCACATCCGCCCCTGGGCGCCAGTCACGTCAACTACGTAGGCGAGCCGTATGGGATTGTCATCGCGGAGTCGTTGCCCGCAGCCCGCCAGGGTGCCGAAGCGGTGGCCACGGAATTTGCCGAGCTGGAATGTGTCGTGGATCTCGCCTCCAGCACCAGCTCTGCGCAGATTTACGAAAGTGTGCCCAACAACCTGGCCTACGATTGGGAAATCGGGGAGAAAGATGCAACGGAGGCGGCGCTTGCCGAAGCCGCGCATGTAACGCGAATCGATCTCACCAATAACCGGCTGATTCCCAACGCCATGGAGCCGCGAGCGGCACTTGGGATGTACGATGTAGCTAGCGAAGAGTACACGCTGTATACCACCAGTCAGAATCCACACCTGGAGCGCCTGATTCTAGCCGCTTTCGTGCAGGTCGCGCCCGAGCACAAACTCAGGATAATCTCTCCGGATGTGGGTGGTGGTTTCGGTTCGAAAATATTTGTTTATGCCGAAGAGACAGCGGTCATCTGGGCGGCGGGTAAACTAGCCCGGCCGATCAAATGGACCGCGGAGCGGGGCGAATCCTTTCTCGCGGACGCCCATGGCCGTGATCACATCACCCATGCCGAGCTCGGGTTGGACGCCGAAGGCCGGTTCACGGCGCTGAAGGTGCAGACCACGGCCAATCTTGGCGCGTACCTCTCGCTGTTTGGCGCGGCGGTGCCTACTTATCTCTACGGCACCTTGATGGCGGGGCAATACAGAACCCCCAACATCTATGTGGAGGTACAGGCCGTGTACACCAACACCGCACCCGTGGACGCATACCGCGGTGCCGGTCGGCCGGAAGCCACCTACGTCGTCGAACGAATCGTGGAGACCGCCGCTCGTGAGCTTGGTATTGATCCGGCGGAGTTGAGGCGGCTCAACATGATTCAGCCGGACGAATTCCCGTACGAAACGCCGGTGGCGTTGGTGTATGACACGGGCGACTACGAGGCAAGTCTCGACAAAGCGCTGGAACACATCGACTACAACGGGTTTGCAGAGCGGCGCGCGGCGTCCGAAGCTGCGGGGAAAAAACGCGGCATCGGATTTGCTTCCTACATTGAAGCGTGCGGGCTCGCACCGTCGCAGTTGGCTATTGAGCTCGGTGCCGGGGTCGGGCTTTACGAAAGTGGCGAGATCCGGGTCCATCCTACCGGATCGGTTACCGTGTTCACCGGCTCCCATAGTCACGGACAAGGACACGAGACAACGTTCGCGCAGGTGGTTTCAGATCGCTTCGGTATTCCGTTCGAGGATGTGACG
>JAPUJX010000431.1 GCA_027295975.1 Gammaproteobacteria bacterium | reverse complement strand
CGGTCCCTTCTCATCTATGGGCTCGCCGAGCACATTCATGATGCGACCCAGGGTTTCCACTCCCACTGGAACGGTGATCGGCCGCTCCGTGTTCGATACCTCCAACCCCCGCGACAATCCGTCGGAAGAGCCCATGGCAATAGACCGAACGACTCCATCTCCCAACTGTTGCTGGACCTCCAGAGTGAGCCCGGTTTGCGAAACCTTCAACGCGTCGTACACCTTGGGTACGTCTTCACGCGCGAACTCAACGTCGATCACCGCGCCGATTATCTGTACGATTCGACCGCTGCTCATGTTTTCTGCCTCTTTGACTGTTCTGTTGCCTTATTTTGTTGGACCGTTGCGCTCAGAGAAAACGCCTCTGACGTTTTAGACCGCCGCTCTTTTTTTCCTTCGTCTAAACGCCTGTCGGCGTTTAGACCGCCGCGGCGCCACCCACAATTTCCGCGATCTCCTGGGTGATCGCCGCCTGCCGCGCATTGTTGTAAATGAGTGACAGCTCATCGATGAGCTTCTCCGCATTCTCGGTTGCACTTTTCATCGCGATCATCTTTGCCGCCTGCTCACAGGCGCCGTTCTCCACCACTGCCTGGTATACCTGAGATTCCACAAAACGTATGACGAGCCCTTCGATGAGTTGCCGGGCCTCCGGTTCGTAAATGTAGTCCCAGCGGTGGTGATAGGACTCATCAGGCTCTGCATCCAGCGGCAGCAGCTGACGGATGACCGGATTTTGCGTCATGGTGTTGACGAATTCGTTGCTCACGATAAAAAGCCGGTCGATCTCGCCCGCTTCATAGGCATCGAACATCACCTTGATGCCGCCGATCAGGTCCGAAACCACCGGCGACTCCCCAACGTTGGTCAAGGCGGCAACGATGTTCCCGCCAACGGAGCGGAAAAAGCCAGCGGCCTTGTTACCAATCAACCCCAGGTCCACTTCCACGTTGCGGCCATGCCACTCGGCCATGTCCTTGACAAGCGCACGAAACAGATTGATGTTCAAGCCCCCACACAAACCCCGGTCGGTGGACACCACGATGTAGCCAATTCGCTTGACGTCGCGGGTTTTCATATAGATGTGCCGGTATTCCGGGTTGGCGTTCGCGAGATGGCCTATCACCTGACGAATCTTCTCGGCGTACGGTCTGCCTTCGCGCATCCTGTCCTGGGTGCGACGCATCCTGCTGGCGGCCACCATCTGCATCGCACTGGTGATCTTCTGCGTGTTCTCCACGCTGCCGATCTTTTTCTTGATTTCCATGCCGACGGCCATCGTTCGACTCCTCTAGAATGCGATCAAAAGTTTGCCGTTGCCTTGTAGGCCTCAATGGCTTGTTTCATCTCAGCAACGATCTCATCGTTGTAGGCCCCCGTCTCGGTGACGTTTTTCATGAACTCGGCCTTCTCTGAATTCATGTAACTCAACAGTCCCCGCTCGAATTCCAGCACTTGATTCACCTCAATGTCCTGGAGATATCCTTCGTTGACCGCAAAAAGTGACACCCCCATTTCCGCAACCGTCATGGGTGCATACTGTTTCTGCTTCATGAGTTCGGTGACACGCTCACCGTGTTCCAGTTGCCGCCGCGTTGCCTCGTCCAGGTCGGAGGCAAATTGTGAGAAAGCAGCCAGTTCGCGATATTGCGCGAGGGCAAGCTTGATGCCTCCGGAGATCTTCCTCATGAAAGGAACCTGAGCCGAACCGCCCACCCGGGAGACCGAAATGCCAGGGCTCATGGCCGGGCGCAGGCCGGAGTGGAAGTTGTCGGTTTCGAGGAAGATCTGGCCATCGGTGATGGAGATGACGTTGGTCGGTACAAACGCCGAAACGTCTCCGCCCTGGGTTTCAATAATGGGCAGCGCGGTGAGGGAACCGGTTTGCCCCTTGACCTCGCCGTTGGTGAATGCCTCGACGTAGTCGGCGTTCACCCGTGCAGCCCGCTCGAGCAGACGTGAATGCAGGTAAAAAACATCTCCAGGATAGGCTTCACGTCCCGGCGGGCGCCGCAACAGCAAAGAAATCTGCCGGTAAGCCCAGGCCTGTTTGGTCAAATCGTCGTAGATAATGAGGGCGTCTTCCCCAATGTCACGGAAGAACTCGCCCATGCTGCAGCCCGAGTAAGGGGCAATGAACTGCATGGGAGCGGGATCCGATGCGCTAGCCGTCACCACGATCGTATTTTCCATGGCCCCATACTCCTCGAGGGTGCGCACGATGTTGGCGACGGTGGACATCTTCTGGCCAATGGCCACGTAAACACATTTGATGCCGCTGTCTTTCTGATTGATGATGGCGTCGATGGCGATGGCCGTTTTGCCGATCTGGCGGTCGCCAATGATCAGTTCCCGTTGGCCACGGCCAATCGGCACCATGGCGTCGAGGCACTTGAGCCCAATCTGCACAGGCTGATCAACCGACTGACGCGCTATCACCCCCGGAGCGACTTTTTCGACGGGCGAGCTTGCGCTGGCGTTGATCGGCCCCTTCCCATCGATGGGATTTCCGAGGGAATCCACCACCCGACCGAGCAACTCGCG
>JAPUJX010000430.1 GCA_027295975.1 Gammaproteobacteria bacterium | reverse complement strand
CCCCCCAACGCGATGCAGGTCTAACATGTAGCGATGGCGAAAACTTATTCGACTGAACCTGGCCCCGGCGCACAACAGCCTGCCGCGGGGACAAAAGTCGAAACAATCGGCGTGCGACGGCGTACGGCAGTTGTCGTTTCACACACGCTGGAGTCGCTGAAACACCCCGGTTATAGATATATGTGGGCCGGCTCAATGCTGGGCATGGGCGGGTTCACGATGCAGACCATCGCCCGCACACTCCTCGTTGATGACCTCACCGGCAGAGCGTTCATCACAGGTCTGGTCGCCATGGGATTTGCGCCCACGATGCTCATCATGTCGCTGTTCGGCGGCGTGGCAGGAGATCGCCTGGAGCGACGGCTCGTGATCCAGATCTCGCAGGGGGCTTCCGCTGTGCTCGCGCTTGCGGTGGCGGTCCTCATCGCGACCGACACAGTCCACTGGGTACACCTATTCGTTGCGTCGATGCTGCAGGGAGTGACGTTCGCGTTCCAGATGCCAGCGAGACAGGCGATTCTTCCGCGTCTGGTCGGCAAGGAAAACATTACCAATGCCGTTGCGTTGAACTCGGCCGGCATGGGGATCATGACAATCGTGGCGCCAGGGATAGCCGGAGTGCTGTACGGCACTGTTGGCCCGGAGTCCGTTTATTTCGTGGTGGCCGGAATGTCGGTGCTGGCCGTAGTGTTCACAAGCCGTCTGCCCCGATTCCTCCCTGACCTGAACGGCGTGAAAAAGAACGTGTTGGCAGACATCAGCGAGGGCGTGAAATACACCTGGCGGAACCGGCTCGTGTTCATGCTGCTGATTTCGGGACTGACCTCGGCTCTCCTGGCAATGCCGTTCCGGATGCAGATCCCTGTATTCACACGCAGGCTGTACGACATTGATGCGAGTGAGATCGGCTGGCTCATGGCTGCCATGGGAATCGGGGCTTTACTCGCGACAGTAATTACAGCCAACCTCCGGGAAGGACACCAGAGAGGGCCAATCCTGATTGTTGTTGGCATTGGTGGGACAGGTGTAGCCATGCTGGTGCTTGCGATATCGCAAACGTACCTGGTTGGACTGGCTGTAATGATCGCAATTGGTTTCGCCGGTGCGATTCGGATGACGCTTGGACAGTCGTTGACTATCGAGGCCACAGCCGATGAGTTCCGGGCGCGTGTGATGAGCCTGAACATGATGACATTCGGGTTGATGCCGCTTGGTGCGTTGCCGATGGGATTTGCGATCGACCGATGGGGTGCCGAAACGACGCTGGCGATTGTCGGAGCGGCGTTGATCGTGGCCACTGCTTTACTAATGCTTGGCTCATCGACCCTCCGTCGCCACTCGTAGCGTTCGGGATGAGCGCGTACTTGCGGCCGTAATCACTGATGACAGCGAAGGGTTCCAAGCGGGTTCCCAGGTAAAGAGCGGACCCACCTGTTCGGTGGCGAGCCATGCACCGCTTGCGTCGACGGGTCTCAGTTACCATGCTGGCGAACCAGGCCGAACGGCAATTTCAATTCCTAATGGCCGCGCACCTGGGGTTGGCACGTCTTAAAAGGAACTCGAGTTTGGCAGGCAAACTGCGCGTCGGAATAATTGGTTGTGGAGAAATGACCCGCAACCATGCGGCCGGTTATCTGCACTCGGGCAAATACGAAATAGTTGCCATATCCGATTTGAGCAGTCCGGCGATGAGCGATTTCGATCGGCATTTCTCCGGGCATGATGACTACGATGCTGAGCACTTCCTCGACGCCCGGAAAATGCTTGACAACCAACAACTGGACGTTGTCTCAGTCGGGGTTTGGGACTCCGGGCATGCTGCGATGACGATCGCGGCTGCAGCCTCGGGCGTAAAGGCCGTTCTTTGCGAAAAACCCATGGCAGACACACTTGGTGCTGCCGCAGACATGATCATGGTGTGCCTGCGCAACGACGTGAAACTCGCGATCGGTCATCAGCGTAGATGGGTACCTTCGTACACGCTGGCGAAAGAGATGATTGCCGGCGGGGAGATCGGGGACGTCCGAATGATCCAGGTATACGCGAGGGACGGGCTGCCTAACTACTCCTCTCACCAGTCGGACATGTTTCGGTATTTGTTGGGCGACATCGAGTGCACCTGGGCGATGGGCAACGTGGAAAGAGAAACCGATCGATGGGCCAGGGCAATACCGATTGAGGACAAGGCCCTGGCGGTTTTCGGGTTCGAGAACGGGTCAGAAGCCATTATTCTTTCTGGACTGACCCCGAGGCACGGATGGGGCGCGAGCATCTATGGCAGCGATGGACTGATCGATCTCGCGCTGAGTGATTTGAAAATAATGAACGGGAACGCTGGCGGCTGGCAGCACCATCGGCCCGATGGCACCCACGCGAAGTACGGCACAAAGAATTTTGAGGTAATCGAAGGCCGTCTTGCGCAGGCCCACGAACTTGCCGACTGGGTGACCGGAAAAGTCACTGAGTATCGTTCGACAGGTGAAAGTGGATACAAAGCACTCGAAATGGTGCATGCGGTGTACGAGTCTGCCAGAACTCATACCCAGGTAAAAATACCGATGAAAACGACGGAGCATCCGCTGGCATTGATGATCGACTCCGGACATTTGCCCGTACGCTATCCCGGAAGATTCGACATTCGAAACAGAACTCTCCGGGGTGAGAATGTGACCCTGGACACCGAGAACATTTAGCACATGACCGAATGTGGAGAAGATTCTTGACGAAGAAGCTGAAAGTGCTTGTCACCGGGCTGAGTGGAGTTGTTGGCAGAGCACTGCGGCCCGCCCTTGAGGAGCGATACGAGATCAGCGCGCTGTCTCGAAGCGGCGGGGGTGATCTGCCTCCAGACCGGGTGTTCAAAGCAAACGTCGCCGAAATTAATTCGCTGTACGCGGCATTCGAAGGGAAGGATGTCGTACTGAACCTGGCTGCGGCAGGCGGTGCGAGCGACCCCGAGGGCATGAACGGCAGCTGGGACACCATGATGCGTGACAACATCGAAGGGTGTTACAACGTACTAGAGGTGGCTCGACAGGCGGGCGTTTCCAGGGTGATTCTTGCCAGCTCTGGTGCCACGGCCAACGGCTATGAGTTAGAAGAACCCTACAAATCCCTGGTGTCGGCAGAAGATGTTGAGCTACCTGAGAAGTGGCAAATGGTCAGTGAAGCCTCTGAGCCAAGACCTATCACTCTGTACGGCGTGACAAAGCTGTTTGGTGAGGATCTCGGCCGGTACTACGCCGCAACGACACCGATGTCGGTCATCAACCTCAGGATCAGCAGTTGTGGACCTGTCGATAAAGCCGGACCGGGAAGGGCACAGGCGAACTGGTCGAGCTATCGCGATCTGCAGCAGCTCACAATCAAGTGCATAGAGGCCCCTCCGGAGATCAAATTCGATATCTTCTGGGCTACTTCCGACAACAGGAAGCTGTTTCGAGATAATCGTCACGCAAAGGAAGTGCTCGGCTACGCGCCGCAAGATGGCGTTCGCTAGCCTGGCCCAGCTGAACCTTCGCAGATTCAATTCGGTTGTTTTTGCTCCACAGGTGGGATAACGGATCGTTCGCGTGTAGTTGACCCTGCGGGACGCGTGTTTACCCGCTGTTCAGGTTCGATACTTCCCACCATCGTTGACTTTGAGATCTCCGTCGGCCTGGTTGACGACGCACGTGTACCCAGTTCAATTCGGTCGATCTTGCCAGATTTGCTAAAACTTAGCGAGATAGATCGAATCTTTCTGAGCATTCCAGGAATTTACCGGTGCCATGA
Source organism: Gammaproteobacteria bacterium (assembly GCA_027295975.1). Classification (GTDB taxonomy): domain Bacteria; phylum Pseudomonadota; class Gammaproteobacteria; order Pseudomonadales; family Azotimanducaceae; genus SMWK01. Next base: position 26 of record JAPUJX010000430.1, on the reverse strand, counting down.
CGAGTGAACAGTACAATTCCATCATT
>JAPUJX010000043.1 GCA_027295975.1 Gammaproteobacteria bacterium | reverse complement strand
ACCACCGGATTCAACTATGGCCAGAGTCCTGCCGCCATGTCCGATCACATTGGTGTTCGCACTGCTGCCGCCAACGAACCGGTTGCGGTACCACTCCGCCCTGCCCTCATTCAGGCGCAAACCATGAACCATGCCTCGTCCGGTGAACCAATGGTATGCGCCGCTATCTATCTCACCCAAGGGATTAGGCCCGTTGCGCAAGAAACGGCCTGCTAGATCTTCTGGTATGGAACCGGTTACCTGCAGATCGGATAGCGTCAACTCGACATCCACTGGTCTAAAGTTGGCTTGCAGGTATGGATTGGGCTGCGAACTCGACCCTGAGCAGGAAACAAGCCCAAACGGGATAAATGGGAGCGCTAATCCACCCGTTAAGAGACTGCGTCGCTTGATCATGTTGGTCCTCCGGCATGATGTGTATCGCGGAAACGGACAGCTTACTACGAGAGGACGAAATTAACTCACATAACGAATGAGACGGAAACAAGAACATAGGAGCTTGACTTCAATGCCCGAGTATAGAAGCGGAGCATCAACCTGACCCCTTTAGTCCGTAACACAAAAAGGTCGAACCTGATTTGCCGCCTTGCTCTGCTCCTTCAATGGAAACGATTCTGAATCGTTGAAATAGTAAAAAATCAACCCGTTGGGCATCATGATCACGCGTATCCCCGACAACCCGGACATTACAACTATCCAGGGATCGCAGGGATACTCATCGCCGAGAAGACGCGCCGGAAACGCCCAGGCGCCATTGTTGTAGTTGTACCCGAATAAATTCATCGAAAGACCACGATCCAGGGGATCTTGCTGCATGGTAGCGGCCAGAGCCTGCGGATGAAGGACCTGCCGGCCATCAATTGTGCCACCTTCGAGGGCGAGGAAGCGGGCAATCTTCACCACCGAATCCGAATTCCAGAACATGCCGAAGCCGCCAAATGCCGTACCGCTGTTATTGATTCCGGCCTCACGGCAGTCCAACGGAAAAACGGTCCAGATCCACCGCTGGGTAGTTTCTGGCGAAATCCGAATAAGGCCGGGTGGGTACCCGATTGGCCACCTCGCGCCTGAATTCGGCGACGATCCGCTCGGCCTCGGGAAGCGTATTGGGCGTGTACACCACGGACACCGGTCCCCACATATCGAATTTCAGAAAGTGACAGGTCTCCTGGTTGATCAAAAACGAACCGGATTGTTTGTCCCCTTCTTTTCCATTTTCGAGGGTGAACCGCAGCAAGCCGTTGTGGGTGCAATTACCTCCCCGCGACATCAGGGTAAACGGCAGCGATGCGTGCACCACGGCATCACCGTCCTGCCAGATTCGGCCCGGGCTCAGGAGGAAGTCGAACTGCGGGTGCACGCTCGGGATCAGACCTCGGCGGAACGGGATCAGATGGGTGCCATCGGAAACGTAGTTGAAGCTGAACTCCGGCAGGCTGTCGCTTACCGGATCGAAGAACGCGGCACGAACGTATTCTTCGAACTTCAGTTGCACGGGTGTCATTGTGAGTCTGCCGATGAAGGGAGTGGCTGGTGGTTGTGCGTCATCCGGCGGTTCAAAACCGGCCATTGGGGGTTTGACTGTGTCGCACGCGGTAGCCGTGGTGACGTACAGGCCGAAGACCAATATCCGTAAGCGAGCTTTCATGCAGACCCCAATCCAATATTTTTCTGGTAGGCTGGTTTATCTGACGCCGTTACAAAAAAATTGTGCAAAACCGACTTACCGACGAACAAATTCGGCGTTTTATCTGCGACGGTTTTCTGATCGTACAAGTTGATTTGCCTGATTCTTTTCATGCCGGCGTCGCGGAAAAACTTCGTTACAGCACCGAGAAAGAATTCCCCATGGGGAACAACATCCTGCCCAGAATCCCCGAAATGTACCAGGTTCTCGACGCACCGCCAGTGGTAGGCGCACTGACGAGCCTGCTCGGGGCCGGCTACCTGCTGCATCCTCATCGCGCCGTGCATTCCAGTACACCCGTTGAACACGAGAACATCGAGTTGACCCCCGCTATCGATGCACCCGCCATGGGTAAAGGATCCATGGCGGGTTCCGGTTGGCACCAGGACGCCCAGAGCCCCCTTGCGCGCGCCCGGTATCATGTACCCAGGTACCTGATCCTGTTCTATTTCCCCCATGATACCGATATCCAAATGGGCCCCACGCGTCTCGAAGCGGGCAGTTACCTGTTTTCGCACCCGGAAAAACCCGTGTATCCCATCGTGCCCGACTTCGTCGCTGGGGGAACGGTGTTCATCGTGCACTTCGATCTGGTCCATGCCGGGTTCAGCAACCGAAGTGAGCAAACCCGTTATGTGGTGAAGTTCGTCGCATCCAGAACGCGTAATCCCGACAGGTTACCGTCCCCACCCCAGTGGTCAACGCCTGACGGTATTCATGCCCGATATCCCCTGGAACCCGCCTGGTCTCATGTGTGGCGTTGGCTTCATGGGCTGGCGCATCAGCCGATTATGCCGAGTTCCGCCTGCGAGTTTGTCCAGGTGAAGCGTTTGAATCGAATTTACTCCACTGTTCCCGACGAGAGGCAGATCGGGAAACTGACCGACGAACTGGCGTCCTTGAAGGGCAGCAACCGACACCGGCGGGAATTGCACACCACAAAGTCCGGAAAGCGTATCCCTAAAGACCTGCCAACGACAAATCCAAGATGGAACGAACGCGCGATTGTCATGGAAGACACAACTTATGCACTTGCGTTGGCTGGAGACGAAGCAGTTGAACCGCTATGTCGGCTGTTTTCGCTGGATGACCCCTGGATCAGCATAAACGCATGTTATGCACTGGGTGAAATTGGCAATTCCCGGGCCATACCCACGTTGGTGGAAGCACTGAAAAATTCCCAGCAGCAGGTTGTGCGTCAGGCGTTGGATGCGCTTGGCGTTCTCGGATATCCGATCAACGACGCGCTTCAGGAAATCGAACGTTTAGTGACAATCGGTAATGACAACTGGCTGGAACCGCAGGTAATGCGCGGCTGGACCGCCCAGGATCAGGTTCGACTCAACGCCGCCTTCACCCTGTTAAACGTAATTCACCTGGAAGGCTCGGATCATCACGCGATCGAACGGATTCTGATTCACTCCCTCGATGATCCCAACGGTTATGTTACCGGGGTCGCATGCGAAGCGCTGCGGCGTATCAATACCCCGTCTGCCATGACCGCAGCATTTGCGTATCTGCAACGGCATCGTTGGGATTCCAGTCTTGTCGGCGGGCAGAAGATTTACTAGCCTGGATTATTCATGAACAATAAACTCGAGGCTCGAGGCCAGGGAACCTAGTGCTCCAACAACTTACAAACCGCTTTGCCCCCCGGTTGTTACCGGTACTGCTACTTGCATTCTTCTCGACAGCCCTCGCTGAGACTACCGCAAACGCAGGCACCTCGAGTTCGGTTGCTCTGGCGTCCGTGAGCGCCGTTACCGCCGATGTTGAAACCGGAGAACTCCTGGTTGCAAAACATGCCGACCTCGTCATGCCCATAGCCTCGATCACCAAGTTGATGACCGCGATGGTGGTGTTGGATTCCGAAACATCACTGAAGGAGTGGTTACCCATCAGCGACTGGAAGTCAAAACTCGGCAAAAACGCTTATTCGCGGATCCGCATCGACTCGCAAGCCAAACGGGGTGACCTGCTGCGTATCGCATTGATGTCTTCGGAAAACCGCGCCGCATACATCCTCGGGTTAAATCATCCAGGAGGAATGCCATCATTCGTCAATGCGATGAATGCCAGGGCAAAATCTCTCGGCATGACAATGTCGAACTTTGTCGATCCGATGGGATTGTCGCCCGATAACCGCTCGACGGCACGCGATCTCTCATACCTGGTGGCCGCGGCACACGACTATCCGGTGATTCGCGAATACTCGACCACGCGCCAGCACACGGTTCGATTTCGCTCTCCCCGCTACAAGCTCGGATACGGCAACACCAACCCGCTGACCGGAAGCAGCCGCTGGAACGTTACGCTCAGCAAAACGGGGTATCTCAAGGAGTCGGGCCGCTGCCTGGTGATGGTCACGGAAACGGGTGGACAGTTCGTCGTGATGGTTATGCTCAATTCCCTCGGAACTCGATCCCCCCTCGGCGACGCAGGGCGAATGCGGCGTTATCTCGAAACCGGTGCAAGGGGCAACGTGGCGACGGCGGCGCGGGATTACGAACAGCGTATGGTCACGACCTACGGGCTGGAAACGCCGACATCGGTGCGTTAGAGGGGTGCCTTAAAAATGGCTGAGTATGACTATATAGTCGTGGGTGCGGGTTCCGCGGGTTGCGTGATCGCAAATCGGCTGAGCGAAGATCCTAAAAACAGCGTGCTGCTGCTGGAAGCCGGTGGGCGCGACTGGAGTCCACTCATTCACATACCGGTTGGTTTCTGGAAGATGATCGATCGGCCGGGGGTAAACTGGTGTTTTGAGAGCGAGCCGGAAGAAGGCACCCACAACCGAAAACTACCCATACCGCGCGGGAAAGTGCTGGGCGGCTCTTCTTCCATCAACGGTATGTTGTACGTACGCGGCCAGCCGCTGGACTACGACACCTGGGCCCAGTTGGGGAACCGTGGATGGTCTTACGACGAGGTGTTGCCGTTTTTCAAACGTTCGGAAAATTTCGAACGGGGTGGGGACGAATATCGCGGCACGGGCGGAGAACTCAATGTCGCCGACATGATAGAAAGCCACACGCTCCTCGACGCGTACGTGGATGCCGGAACGGAGATCGGTTATCCGAAAAACCCCGACTACAACGCTGCGTCCCAGGAAGGGTTCGGAATCTATCAGGTAACCCAGCGGGGCGGTCTTCGACACAGCACCGCACGGGCTTTCCTCAATCCGGCTCGGCGACGAAAAAACCTCACTATTGCCACCCACGCCCTCGCACAATGCGTACTCACCGAAAACCGTCGAGCGAGCGGTGTCCGTTACCGCGCGGGCGGTAACCAAACCGTAGTCGCAACCGCCAACAGGGAAGTTATCGTATGCGCCGGCGCCGTTCAGTCGCCGCAGTTATTGGAACTGTCGGGGATCGGACAGGCGGAACTTCTGCAAGCACTCGGCATTCCGGTTGTCCACAACCTGGCCGGTGTTGGCGAAAACTACCGCGATCACTACGCGAGTTCGGTCGCGTGGCGAGTTAAGGGTACGACAACGCTGAACGAAGACACCCGCGGCCTGCGCCTGTTATGGGAAGCCTTGAAATACGCCGTTACCCGCAAAGGCGCCATGACCTATACCGCCGGTATCGGTCATGGTTTCGTGCGAACACGTCCGGAACTCGAAACGCCGGATGTACAGTTTCACTTCGCCCACGCGAGTTACAGCGGCGGCAAACGCGGAGCGCTGGAAAAAGAGCCCGGCATGACCTGTTCCGTTTGCCAACTGCGCCCGGACAGTACGGGGTCCATTCACGCTCGGAACTTTGATGCAGCCACCGAACCCGCAATCAAACCAAATTTTCTTTCCGAAACATCGGATAGACGTGCGCTGATAGAAGGGATACGCATTGCGCGCCGGCTTGCGCGGGCGCCGGCACTCGCAGGATTCGTCGACCATGAGATGTTTCCCGGGGACGCGGTGCAATCCGACGACGAGATCCTCGACTATTGCCGCGGTCACGGTGGAACCGTTTATCATCCGATCGGGACCTGCAAAATGGGCAGCGACCTGACAGCGGTTGTCGATGAACGGCTGCGAGTGCACGGAATTCGTGGACTGCGCGTCGCCGATGCGTCCATCATGCCGACGCTGGTTTCCGGCAACACCAACGCGCCGACAATCATGATCGCCGAAAAAGGCGCCAAGATGATCCTGGCGGACAACGTCTGATCGGTATCGAAGTGCCATTCAGGCAACGCCGGTGGTGCGCCAATCCTCGTGGCCTGTCAGTTTCGTTCGGGGGTATAGCCAATTGCAGGGGCAGAGCGCGCCAGGTACAACGCGGCCATCATTATCAACAGCAGTGGCATGGACATCACAATAACCTGAGTCCAGCCGAAATAGTGCAGAACCGCACCGGCTGACAAAGACCCCAACGCAGAAGAGCCAAACACACTGAAATCGTTCACGGCTTGTGCTTTGAATCGTTCGGCAGCTCGATAAGTCGTTACCAGCAAAGTTGTGCCCCCTATGTACAGAAAGCTCCAGCCAACGCCTAACAGCACCATCGCCCAGGTGTAGTGGAGTATTTCCCGACCGCCGAGGGCAAATGTCATCGTTCCGACAAAAACCACAACTCCCAGCGCCATCATCCGTCGTACCCCGAACCGCTCGATGAGATATGCCGACACCAGGGAAGGCGCATACATGGCGATCACATGACTTCTGATCACGCCAGCCGTGGCTTCGATGGAGAATCCGTCGTGCACATGCATACTGAGGGGAGCGGCGGTCATGATGAAGGTCATGATCCCGTATCCTACAACTCCACCCATGACGGCAACGATGAATAGCGGTTGTCTGACCACGGTAATAATGGGACGCGGCTGCTCATCTGCCAACACGGACTCGGACGTTTCGGGTTCTCGCAGTCCCAGAAGCAGGACCGCGGCCACTACGTAACAAAGGCCCAACCCAAGCACCGCACCCACATAGGGAGTATCCGAAATTCCGGGGATGCCCCCCGTCACCAGTGCCGGGCCGAGGAAAGCGCCGCCGATTGCTCCAAACAGAACCAACGCCACTGCACGGGCAACCAAACGTGTTGGCACACTTTCGGCAGCCGCAAATCGATATTGTTGACTGAACGCAAGCATCCCGCCGATGAGCATCGTAGCGATACAGAACATCACAAAGCTGGCACGTTCCAAAGCGATCGCTGCAACAACCGTCGCAACAGCACCCAGAAGCGCAGCCATTGCAAAACCCAGCCGGCGGCCAAGCCGCTGCATAGTCATGGCGGCCGGAACCGTCGTCAGCGCCGTTCCCGCCACCATCAACGACAACGGCAAGGTAGCCAGAGCCGGGGTAGGTGCCAACTGACTACCTACGATCCCGCCGAGGGTCACGACGAGCACCGCGCCGCTGACGCTGATGGCTTGGCAGCAGGTGAGAATGAGCAAATTTCTGTTCAGCATTTGATCTGACAATCCGTGACCCTTCGAATCACCAGCCACTCATATCGTGAACCTGGTAATCGGCGTGCAAATCGTGTGTATCGAGTATCGGGCAGAATGACTGTGCTGACAAACTAGGGGGAAACCAGTCGATGAGCGGAGACCATCGTAGCAGGCAATATACTATTTTTTCTTTCTTTTCTCTTCGGCTTCCGTTTCAGTTTTGGCAACGTAGGCACCGGCTGTATTGACGACTGCCGTCAGAGAAACCAAATTGTCATACAAAGGGCGCACCAGAACCAAGGTAGCACCGTCATCGGTTACCGATACGCCAACCGCACCGGTGATTGAATCACCCATGCTGCCTACGATAAAACCGCGACCACCACCCGGTGCAACGCCGCCATTGTTACTAAGCAGGGCCACCCAACCGGAATCCATGGTCGGCAGCGACGGGGGATTGCCAATCGCCACCTCGATTTTTTCCTTGCTGTATTCTTTTTCAGCGAACTGTACGGCCTCCCCGAAATGAATAACCAACTTGGACGTCCGGGCGATGCTGACGTAGTTGCTATAGGTAGGAATAGCGATGCTCAGCAGCAACCCAAGGATGGCGACAATGATCATCACTTCGATCAGCGTAAAGCCTTCAACGCGGGGAATATTCTTCATCAGGCTTTTCGGTCCGATCGTCCGTTGATTTTCGAGGTGGCTGGAACGGAAGGACCCTGTTGTTCCTCATCGGCCATCTGAGAACGGCTATTTTATGCAGCGTGGTTCAGCGGAATGTGATCGCCGTCACGAATCGAAAAGCTGCGTCAACTTCGTTTAGAAGCGACATTACTGCCGAACATTTCGCCCTGCTGGCTTGTGTCCTAGCTGAGGCCATAGATGCGTCTTACGTTGTCGCCGAGGAATTTCCGTCGTGTTTCGTCGGCTAACGGTTTCACGAAGGAAGTTAACGCATCCACCCAGGTGTGTGGATGATCCGGATGTGGGTAGTCCGTAGCCCACATGAAGCAGTCCGATCCAACATGGTCGATGATATAGGGTGCGGAGGTTTCGTCAGGGTCGCCGGATATGAAACACTGATCGCGGAAATACTCGCTGGCCGAGCGTTTTCCGGAAACGTTGAGCGCCGTTGCGTAGGCATCCAGCCTGTCCAGCAGAGGACCGATCCAGCCACAACCCGCCTCGAGCAATCCGAGCCGCAGAGTTGGAAAGCGCTCCAGTGTGCCCAGTGAGAGAAAAGAGATGAATACCTGCTGCACGATACTGCGCAACCAGATCGCTTCGGCAGGACCGCGACCGTTGCGGGGCCATTTGAAGATACCCTCGGCAGCGCCATGGGGGGTAAATGTCGGATGAATCGCCAGCGGCACCCCCAGTTCACAACACTTGGCAAAAATGACGTCGTGTTCCTCCGCACCATGGATGATTCTGTTATGGCTGAACGGGTTCAGCCACGCGCCTTTACATCCGTCTCTGACGGCACGCTCGAGTTCCTGCGCGGAGCCCTGCGGGTCCAACAGGGTGAGTTGCGCAATGGGAACGAGACGACCGCCTGAATCTCTGCAGAAGTCGGCAATCCAGCGGTTGTACGCTCTGACATAAGCGAGGCTCAACTCCGGATCCGTCAATTCACATTCCCACAGCAGTCCGATGGTCGGGTAGAGCAGACACAGATCCAGATTTTCCTGATCCATGAGCGACAGACGCTCAGCGGCGTTGCAGGCGCCGAATGGCATGTTGTCCGAATACCGACGATCCGGGGAAGGACGCAGGTTTTCCTCGCCCATGGCTCCCATGATCGCGAGGGACCCCTTGGTGGTGCGACTGGAGGGTTTGCCGTTGATCTCGAGATATTCGAGCCCATCGGCATCTACCTTTATGCGCAGCGCACGATCCAGATATTTTGTCTCCAGGTATGTCTCCCACAGGTCTTCCGGTTCCAGAATGTGACCATCGGCGTCCACGGTTCCGTCGTAAGGAAATCGCTTGATCTCGTATGCCATCTTGCTAATCCTAAGTTGGTTGACCTGATAATAGGCTCTCGGCTCAGTTCAAGAACATGCGCGCGAGGATATCCAGGGACTGGTGGTATTGTTTCAGATCCGCAGTAGCCGGGTCGATCACCAGTTTGTGGACACCAACATCCTCGAATTCCCGCACCATGCTCAGTAACTCGGCTTCCGTTCCTTTCATGTTGTTACGTTCTCGAACAGGTCGGTCCCAGGGTGTCGTCATGATCTGGACAGACGTTCTGACGCTGATGAACAATTCTTCCGGATTTCGACCTTCGGCTGCACAGAGATCGTGAATTTCCGCCAGCCGCTGCTCAACCGATCTCGGGCTTTGACTCAACCCGTGCCAGCCCTGGCCGAAACGCACAACCCGTTTCAGCGCGGCTAGAGTATTGCCCCCAACGTGTATGGGTAGCGGCAGTTGAACCGGCTTGGGCTCGGCGCGCAAACCGGAAAATCGGTAGAACTCGCCGCTATGTTCGGGAATATCCTGGGTCCAGAGAGCGAGCATGGCCTCCAGTGCATCATCCGTCTGCCTGCCACGCGTATTAAACGGCACTCCCAGATTTGCGAACTCATCTTCGGTGACGGCAACTCCAATACCGAGATCCACGCGTCCCTGGGACAGGTCATCCAGGGAAGCGATGGTTTTCGCCAACCTGGCCGGATGATGCCACGGCAAAACCAGAACCGACGTTCCCAGCCGCACCCGGCTGGTGGCACAGGCGATTGCGGTCAAAACGGTTAGCGGGTCGTGATAGGGCCGGCTGCCCAGACGTTTTGCCACATAGGTCGAGTGAAACAGGTGTTCGCTCACCCACACGGACTCGAATCCAACGGTTTCCGCATGAACCGCGAGTTCGACCAGTTCACCAACGTGTTGCACACCCTGATTGTTCGGAATGCTGACACCAAATTTCACTCAGAATCTCCCTCTCCCCACTCTCCATTCTGGCACACCGCAGCGGACCCGGCGCAGCTATCTCAAACTTCACAATTGAATTGCGCGACGACGACAAACATCAGGCGATCGATGGGGATCACGACCTTTCGGATCACTCACTCCGACATCACCTTTCGGGTGGGGTTTTAGCCCCGATTCTTCGGGGATCAACGTTACAGGATCTCCCAACCAGGCACGTCGATCGTTGCATAGTTCTTTTCAGGCAGGTCCCTGCCATCTGACTTCCCGTCCAGAACCAGTTCCAGTGTGTCGAGATAAGCATGCCATCCAGCCAATACCGAAACGGCGAACTGCTGCCTTGTTCTCGGTCCGTTGAAGGCAAGAACGTCGCTGAACTTGAGCATGCAACCGGCACTATTGGCCTCCAATTCGTATCGCATGGTGCCTATCTGCAACAGGTTGGGAGGTTCGAATTCTTCGACGATCCCACTGACATGAGGGGAGCCCTCACACCCGTCACCAAACCAGATCTTAAACTTCCCACCCAGTTTCAATTCGATTTTTATTCCCGGAAACCAGCGCTCCAGTTCGTCGGGATCGGAAATCGCGCGCCAGACCTTGTCGATCGGGTGAGATAGTTGCCGTTCAAAAGCAACATAAACACGGTTGTCGTCGAGTTTTCCGATTCGTCCGTGACGAGAGTGATCAAAAGCAATACGGTCAGCCATGACAAATATCCCTCTACTCCATTTCATCAAGGTGTTCTTCGAGCGAATTCAATCTTTCGTTCCATAACTTGCGGTAGGGTTCAAGCCAGGCTTCCAGTTCAGCGAGAGGCGCTGGGCTGACGCTATATAAGCGTCGCTGACCGTCCGGTTTTACCAGGACCAGACCCGCGTCCCGCAAAATCCGAAGGTGTTTCGAAACCACCGGTTGACTCATGCCAATACGATCAACCAGGGAGTTTACCGACTGGGCACCCTCGAGAAGACTGTCCAGAAGCAATCGTCGAGTGGGTTCGGCAAGAACGGCGAATGTTTTCATATTCAACATATAACCATACCGATATATAACTGTAAAGATATATATCAATATGATAATCGAATATGTACAGCCTAGAATGGGCGGATGCCGCAGGGAGTTGTCTCATGAGAAATAAATTGCCGTTGATTGGTTGCGGCCGGTTGTGCGCAGCCAGTTTAAGGGTATGTAAAAAACTCGCGGTCTTTCTTGCGATCACATTGATGACCGCCACTGCTGCGGCCAACAAAAATCGTGCCCCCTTCGAACCGGCATCCACCGTGGAGGAAACGCTGCAACAACACCGGGTATTGCCAGACCCTGCTGAAGAAGTGTGGTGGATACCCACGGGTACGAACATGGCCTGGAACAACAAGAATCTGCACCAGTTGTTCCCCACGGTGAACGTCTACCGCGATGGACCGGTTCGTGAACTGGCTTACAAACTTCGCCAGGAGATTGACGACTATCCCGTCGACACTCCGAGTGGGGTATTGCGTTTTGTGGATTTTCTCGACAGCAACCATTCCACCAGCATGGGTGTGGTAATCGTCCACAAGGGCGATATCGTTTTCGAGCACTACGCTCGCATGCAGGAATACCAGAAACCGATCTGGTGGTCCGTATCCAAGGTCTTCTCATCCACGCTGATTGCAATTCTCGAGGATCGCGGTCTGGTGGACGTCGCCAAACCCGTTGATTATTACCTCCCCGAACTCAAGAACTCGGACTTTACCGGCGTAACCGTGCGTAACTTTCTGGACATGGCGTCGGGGATCGATTGTTCCGATGGCAACTATGAACGAGGCACCTGTTATTACGAGTTTGAAGCATCTCTGAACGACGCGGTTCGAACCGAAAACACCGCAGACACTCCCTATGAGGCGCTGATCAACATGCGTCCAGGTCGCTGGGCGGAACAAGGGGTCGGCTTTGATTACAGCGGCGCAAACACTTTTATTCTGTCCTGGATAGTGGAACGCATCATGAGGATGCCTTTCCAGGATGCGGTGACCCGGGAGATCTGGCATCACCTTGGCGCCGAGGGAGACGCCTCATTTTATGCGGCCCGTTACGGCATTGCTCTGAGCACCGGTGGTTTTCTGGCCAAACCTCGCGATATGGCGCGTTTTGGCTTGTTGTTCACGCCCAGTTACAACGTGGTCTCCGATAACAGGATCATCTCCGATCGCTACCTGGATATCATCCTCAACGGCGGCCGGCCCGAGTTATTGCACAATGCCAGATTTTCCACCGGAGTGAACGCCGCAATCAAACACAACGTCTATCAGTGGGACCGGGTGTACAAGAACAACGACATCTACAAGGGAGGCTGGGCCGGTCAGGGATTATTGATCAATCCGGATCGAGACCTGGTAGCGGTTTACGTCGGTTACATGAAAGACGGACAATCCAGTGAGATGTCGGTGCTGACGCCGCTGCGCAGGATTCTCGACGGGTTGTATGGCAAGGATTGATAAAAAGCGACATCCAAAATTCTCTGGCGCCGACGAAGGTTCTGAAATCAGACCCGTTGACCCGGTTTGTCATGGCCGTCCCACTCCCGAGTGATGACCGTGTCGACTTCAGTCGTGTGAGGGATTCTGGTTCAATGGCGGTGATTCTAAACTTCAATCTGAGAGGGCGACACAACAGTGACGGAGACAACTCGAACATCATCATCAACAGCGGTATCTCCCACCGATGGTCCCATTGCCGTGACCGGTGCGAGTGGGTATATCGGATCCTGGATTGTTCATGACCTCATGGAACAAGGTTACAAGGTACGGGCATGCGTTCGCGATACCACCAACCCGGACAAGGTCAACCACCTCGAGGCCATGAACACCAACACCGATCTTTCGGGAGACGTGGAGTTGTTTGTCGGTGATTTATTCGAGCGTGGGAGTTACGACGAGTCATTCGAGAACTGCTGCGCCGTCATTCACGCCGGGGCCAGTGTTGGCTACAACAAAGAAACCCCGCAACAGGTTTACGATGGATGTTTTACGGAGGTACAACACGTAATCGAATCCGTACAGAAAGCCGGAACGGTGAAGCGTTTTGTTTTTACATCCTCCTTCGCCGCAGTGGGACACCCACGCCCGGCGGGTTATGTTTTCACGGAGAAAGACTGGTGCGGCGACAACATCGAGGGTTATCGGGGTGCCTGGACCGAAGAGAACATTCCAAAGAAGCGGGACATAGCGTACGCAATGGCCAAAGCAAACGCAGAACGCATGATTTACCGGATGGCCGAAGAGGACGGGGGTTTTGCGGCGATGGCCATCCTGCCGCTGCATGTTATCGGCCCCTTGATGTGTGCCAACCATGATCAAGGCTGGAGTTGGCAAAACTGCATCAGATTCATGCTCCAGGGAAAAGCATACAAGAAATCCAAAGGCGGCAGGATGTTGTGGAACAACGTCGATGTGCGAGACGTTGCCAGGGCACACCGGCTCTGCGCGGAGAGCAGCGTCGCCCGGAATGGATCGCGCTATATTCTCTCGGCCAGCGACTCATCCGGCGAACTCTTCACCTGGGAGTTACAGAATAAGTTGCAGACCCTGTATCCGGAGATTCAGGAAATTGGCGGCGAACACATGGAGGATGGGAAACCGGCGGAAGCAACATACGACTCGCCACGATCGTATTGTTCCCTTGCCATGCAGGAACTTGGTCTGACGCCTTATTCGATAGACGAGACGATCAAGGCAACGGTGGATTCGTATTTTCGGCTCGGCCTGCTACCGTGATAAAAAGCGGTCAGGTTCAATTCCGGCGTGAAAATCGTCCCTCTGCAGATATTTTTCTTCGCCAAAATTGAACCCGACCCCTTTTTGCTCCCCGCCGCCGGGCGTTTGCGAGACCTGAGTCTCGTTTCGCGGGACCCTCTCAGTGGATGATATAACGCTGGAGGAGAGAAAAATGGCGGAACTACAGGACACGCAGACTCGACCCTGCGAGACGCAACTGGGTGATTTCTCAAAAGCGTTGAATACCATGCTCTGGCCAGCGGGAGAAACCACCCGAATCAAGCGCGAGGGTCGCGTGCAACTGGCGGCGAAAACCCTGGCACTTAAGATGGCACGGGCGGCCGCCAGATCGACAAAAAATCGCCACGCCCGGGCCGAGATAAAAGCCGAAATCTACTCACAGTTGACCCCTGTGCTGGAAACTCTGTGTCTCCACGAGCGCAAGCTTCAACATTTCTACATGAAAATAATCAAGTTTATCTGCGCTTGCTTCGCCGTCGTGTTGGTAGGCATTCTTCTGGCGGGATGACCGCGCAAGCTTCGCCAGTCGCACTGCCGCTCACCTCTCGATCAAAGAGTCTACAACCACCAGTTCTTCGCGCTCTCGTTCCACTACCAACCGTTCGATACGATCGAACATCACAATGTAAAAAATCCCCCCGATCGCCGCTACAACTGCAGCGATCGGAAAGAAGAAGACCCAGCCAACCGTTGCCGCCACAAGCCCGGCTGTCGACCCCGCGGTCCACACACCCAAATTCCAGATACTGGACTGCAAGGCATAGTCCGTGCCGGCCTGAGCTTTGGACGCCCAGCGAAATCGAGAAATGGTCGCGGCGTATGTATAGAGATTAGTACCGAAAGCCAGCAATGAAACCGTGAGAATCAGTATTGGCAACGCGGGTAACCCCGGCATCAGGGAGAAAACAGAATAAATCACCGCCTCGATAGGAAGCACGGCAACCCCGATAATCGCCGTATTGCGCATACCAAACCGACCGATCAACCAGGGCGTCGAGATGGCGGCCAGACCACCGCCGGCAATTCCCGCTATGGGAGCGAGTATTCCATACTCTGTCAGCGTCAATCCTTTGTCTGCCCAGAACGGACCGAACATGGTGAGAAAAAACGTCCCCCCAAACCCGAAAAGAAAAAGGAAAGGCATGATGAAGTAGGAATCCCGACGCTTGAGCGCTTTGAGTAAATTTGGTTTTTCGCCACGCGCCTCACGCTGCCGACTGGCCTCGGGAGGTGGTGGCTCCCTTCGAATAATCGCAGGCAGGGCGGCGATAATCAGCAACCCCGACGCTGCCAACATCGTAGGAGCCCAACCGAATATCTCGACCACCGCTACCGCCCCTGACCCAAACACGGCGGCAATGGCCCCGAGAAAGTTGATAAGCGAAGTGCCAATCGGGCGCTCGGCATCGGTCATCGATTCCGCTGCATACGCATCGACGGCAATATCCTGAGCCGCCATCACAAACGACTTGAACAAAAGGATGCCAATGATGATTTGAACCGCGGTCAACGACGGTGGAATGAGTGCAAGAACGGCGTAGGCCGCCGCGCCTACGGCGGTACAGGGAATTATCCAGGATTTACGGCGGCCAATTCTCGAGCTGCCGTAGTTATCGACGACCAGCGCCATGGCCCATTTCAGCCACCGAGGAATACCGGGAAGAGCAAGCAGCCAGAACATTTCGAGTGGCAGGCCTTCCTGGCGGAAGATGAATGGCAACGCCACCCCGGTGAACGTAGCCGGGAAGTATTGCGCCATATGCAACACGGCAAGCATCAAAAGCTTGGGGTAGTCTTTTTGCGCGACGG
Source organism: Gammaproteobacteria bacterium (assembly GCA_027295975.1). Classification (GTDB taxonomy): domain Bacteria; phylum Pseudomonadota; class Gammaproteobacteria; order Pseudomonadales; family Azotimanducaceae; genus SMWK01. The sequence goes on along the minus strand of JAPUJX010000043.1, from coordinate 1,669 downwards.
CGTCGCTGGTTTCCTGCCCTGGATCAACCTCCATCAATCGTCCGGGAATTTCACCTGCCAGACCGCATCCGCCGGCTATTTATCAATTACCTTCCCGTGGGTCGGCGCCGTCACGGGGAGCGCCCGTGCCCGAAGAACCCATGAAGATCCTGCGACCATCCGCAAAGGTGATATCCCGCCCACTGCCCCGACACATGGGTTCGCAGTCCGGATCTTTGCTCTGATACCCACGCACGATGATCTCGGTGCCCGGTTGCAATACCTTCCGGGTCAGGCCGCCGCGAAGCAATGTGTTCGGCGTACCCCCTTCCATCATCCAGGGCTGGATGGAACCATCATCAAGCACCACTGCCACATGCACCCAACTATGCGGGTTGATCCACTCGATTTTGGTGATGGTTCCACGCAGTTCAAATGGTCGGTCGGCATCAAATTCCGAGGAGAAAGCGTGATGACCGTGAGTATTGATTGATACAGCCATTGCGGCCGCCAATACCGATAACGTCAATATTTTACGAATCGCCAATTACCCTGCCCCGCTGCTCTCGTGGAATAAATGCTATAACAATTGCCTCCATACCGATAGCAGGCTCAAAACGCTGCGGGGATTGACATGAAATTGCGCTTCACTGCACTGCTCATTGCTAATCGCGGCGAGGTCGCGATCCGCATCGCCCGTGCTGCCGCCGATCTCGGCTTACGTACGGTGGCCGTTCATTCAGCGGATGACGCAGCAAGCCTGCACACTCGCGTCGCGGACGAATCCCACATTCTCCCGGGCAGCGGAGCACAATCCTATCTGAACGCCGATGCGATCATCGCCACCGCGATTGCGACCGGTTGTGATGCGATCCATCCCGGCTACGGGTTTCTGGCGGAGCGTGGGGACTTCGCACGCCGTTGTGCCGAGCGGGGGATCACCTTTGTCGGGCCCGACGTGGAACATCTGGAGTTGTTCGGCGACAAATCACGGGCACGCGCTGCGGCCACGGCGGCCGACGTGCCGGTTCTCAAAGGGGTGGACCATGCCGTTTCGCTGGAAGCAGCCCGGGAGTTTTTCGAATCTCTTGGCCCCAACGCCGGAATGATGATCAAAGCGGTCGCCGGTGGCGGCGGCCGCGGTACCCGAGTTGTCGCCAACCCGGATGAACTGGAGTTGACGTTTGCGCGTTGCCAGTCGGAGGCAAAAGCAGCTTTTGGGCTCCCGGAAGTTTATGTCGAGGAGTTCGTTTCTCGCGCACGTCATATCGAGGTGCAGATAGCAGGTGACCAGAGTTCCATCGTCCATCTCGGCGAGCGGGAGTGCAGCATCCAGCGTCGTCACCAGAAAATAATCGAGATCGCTCCGGCACCCAATCTCGATGACGATCTGCGCACCCGCATCATCCAGGCGGCCGTTCGCTTCGCGACAAAAGAAAATTACACGAACCTCGGCACATTCGAATTCCTCGTCGACGAATCCCAGGGGGAAAATCGGCAACCGTTCGTGTTCATCGAGGCAAACGCACGTTTGCAGGTCGAACACACGGTAACAGAGGAGGTTACCGGCGTTGATCTCGTATGCGTGCAGATCCAACTCGCCGGTGGCGCATCGCTCGCCGAACTGGGGCTTGACGGGCCGGGACTTTACCAGCCGCGCGGTTATGCGATTCAGGCCCGGGTAAATATG
>JAPUJX010000429.1 GCA_027295975.1 Gammaproteobacteria bacterium | reverse complement strand
CGCAGCCCTGGATGGTTCCGACCTGGTGCCATTGACGAACACGGATGCTTACGATGCAGAGGCGACAATCTGCGCAAAAGACGGCTCGATCGTTTTTACTTCGATGCGCGATGGTGACCTGGATCTCTATCGGATGGATGCTGACGGCGCAAACGTCAAACGTCTCACCAACACACCCGGCTACGATGGCGGTGCATTCTTTTCCAGCGATTGCTCCAGAATCGTTTGGCGTGCATCCAGGCCGAGCGGGCAGGCGCTTACCGATTATCGCGCGCTGCTCGAAGACGGTCTGATTCGCCCGGGGGCGCTGGAGATCTGGGTTGCGCTTGCGGATGGCTCCGAGGCTCGACAGGTCACCCATCTTGGTGGCGCTAACTTTGCACCGTTTTTCTTTGCAGATGGGAAGCGAATTATCTTCTCGTCGAATCATGCGGATCCCGCTGGACGGGAATTCGATATCTGGGCTGTCAATGTGGACGGTACAGCGCTTGAACGCATCACCTACACACCGGGGTTTGATGGGTTTCCGATGTTTTCTCCCGACGGCACCCTGCTCGCCTTCGGGTCGAATCGTAACCAGGCAAACCCAGGTGATACCGATGTCTACGTGGCTCGGTGGGTGGCGTCTTCCATGGAAAACGCGTCTATTAAGGAGGCTGAGGTGGCTCCTTCGGGGGTTGCCGTGCGCCTGTTTGTCAACAAAGACGGTCAACGCAACGCGGCTGATCGTTACCTGGCCGATGTTGCCTGGCTTGCGGATGATGCTCGGGGTGGTCGGGGCTTAGGCACGCCCGGCCTGGCGGAGACGGCAGATTGGCTCGCCGGTCGTTTTGCCGCGATAGGGTTGGAACCGGCTGCGGGAGCGGGCCAATACCGGCAGTCGTTCGACGCGGTCGTCGACGTTGCAGCGGGCCCCGCCACTGCCATGGCGGTAGGTGTTCAAACACTACCGAAGGACGATTTTGTCACGCTTGGATTCTCGGCAAATGGCGAAATAACCGCGCGAGTCGTGTTTGCCGAATGGGGCATTGTTTCCAACGACCATGACATCGATGACTACGCGGGTCTTGATGTTGAAGGTGCGATTGTGCTGGTGCGACGGTTCACGCCGACCGCTGGTGCGTTTACCGATGAAAAACTACGGAACCGGCTTGGAGCCTTACGCTACAAGGCTTTCACTGCCCGGGAGCACGGTGCCGTTGGTTTGTTGATAGCCGACCTCCCGGTCTCTCATGGACGGGACGATGGACAGGAGAAAGATGAGGCGGAGCCCCCACTTCCGACACTCCGAGTGGATACCCAGGGTGATGCTGGAATACCGGTTGCGGTGATCAAGCGAGCATGGGCAAGGGCGCTGTTGACCGAAAATGCTGTCGCAACACTGTCGGTGGATCTGGTTGAAAAAACCCAGCGCGTGAGCAATATCGTCGGGCGGATTAGCGCAGGTGGACAACGTCTTCCGGGTGCGGTGTTGTTGGGCGCCCACTACGATCATCTTGGTTTCGGCCCGGAGGGATCGTTCGCTCCGGAATCGCACGAACCGCACAACGGCGCTGACGACAATGCCTCGGGAACGGCGGCATTGTTGGAGGTTGCCCGGCTGCTCGCCGGGCGTCGTGATGAGCTTGAGCGTGATGTTGTTTTTGTTGCGTTCACCGCTGAAGAGTCTGGTTTGCTCGGCTCCACGCAAATAACCCGCGAACCGCCCCCGGGGGCCGCGCCGGAGGCGCTGCTGGCGATGCTCAACATGGATATGGTTGGCAGGTTGCGTAACAACCAGGTGGCCGTACTCGGTAGTGACTCTGCAGCCGAATGGAATGCGCTGGTTGAACCCCTGTGCGATGAGTTGAAGATCGGCTGTCAACTGGGTGGCGATGGCTATGGACCTTCGGATCAAACCCCTTTTTATGCGGCTGGTGTTCCCGTGTTGCATTTTTTCACCGGGGCACATGAGGACTATCACAAGCCAACAGACGATGTATCCGGAATCAATGCCGAGGGTGGTGCGCGGATTGCCGAACTCGTCGCTAATCTGGCGGCCAACCTGACTCGAGTCGATGCGCTGACCTACCAGCAGGTCGAGGCGCCGCCACCGCGAGGTGACGTTCGTGGTTATGGCGCATCCCTTGGCACCATTCCCGACTACACGGGTGCTCCCGACGATCAACCCGGGATGGTTCTGGCAGGCATCGTCGCCGGGGGTCCGGCAGATCAGGCCGGGCTCGAACGCGGCGACCGTATCGTCGAATTAGCCGGGCATGAGGTACGCGACATCTATGATCTGATGTACGTTTTGCGCGACGTAAAACCAGGCGAGGCAGGGACCGTTGTGGTCCAGCGTGGGGCTCAGCGTTTGACGCGTGACGTGACTTTCGGACGGAGTCGTCGCACGAGATAAGTCTGATTGTCTATTGAAAGCAGATTGTTTTTGCTCGATAACCGCTGCAGCCGTGACTTATCCGTCGGTTAGTCGGTTCAGAACAAGCGTCAAACCGTTCGAATTACATTACCAACATTTTTTCCGGGCACGTGTTTATCCATGATGCGCAACTGATTTTTGCGCTTGTAGTTTGGAGTACTAGTCCATGAGCAGACCCCGATATTCCTACCCTTTCATCGTCAGCTGTGTTGTTTTTCTGGTATTGGGACCAGCTATGTCAGCTTATGGGGGAATCTATGCGGAGAATCGGTGTTACCACAAAGCGAACAAAGCAGAGAAGATCGTACGCAAGCTGGAGCGAAAAGCTGAAAAAGCCTGTGCCAAGAAATTTTTGGATGTCGTGGATGGTGATTACTTGAGCGAAGTCAGCGTACAGAGCCGCACCGACAGGAAAGTCTGCTGGAGGCAAGCGGAGCAGAACCGCGCGCACCAACTCGGGTCGATCGATGATGTGCGTTCCCAGTGCCTGGTCACTGCGGGCGGCGAAGCGTGGGATTTCAGTATTTAGCCGGAGCGCCCTCGGCAGGCGTCGACCAGCCGATAAAGTCCCGGATATCGTCGTTTGCCGCTTCGAGATCGGCGCGTCGCAAGTACATCATGTGTCCGCTGCGGTAAGGCTTGAAGCGCAATCGATCTTTCATGGCGCCGCTCGGATCCAGTTGCCACATCGTATATTTTGCGTCGAAGTAGTTGGTTGCCCCATCGAAGTATCCTGATTGGATCATCACCTTGAGATACGGATTCTGCGCCATCGCCTGTCTCAGATTCTCGCCCGTGTTGTTGTCCCGCCTATCCCAGGGATCGACATCCCCGAACATGTTGTATTTCACATCCGTTTCGAAGTTGAGCTCTTCACGCAGGTAATAGTTGATTGCAGGTGTGAAGGAATGCAGCCACGAGGTCAATTCGGCGGAGTAGTCGGGGCCCGAGCCCGTGTCTTTGCGATCCATGCCGAGGTAGCGGGAATCCAGGCGTCCCACGGTCAGGCTTTTTTCGCGTAACAGCTCCTTCCAGAAAAAC
>JAPUJX010000428.1 GCA_027295975.1 Gammaproteobacteria bacterium | reverse complement strand
TAAGCCCGGCAATCGAATCCGAATACCTGGAACTCGACGGTATCGAGCAGACTTTCGACAGCCGCGAATCGCGGTTCATCGCGCTGCTCAACCTCTTGCGGCTGAGTTATGTGGATGGAGCTTTCGAGATCGAAGAAGAGTGCCTGCTCAGGGAAATCAGCCAGGCATTCGATGTATCCAGCGATGAATTCATGCTCCTGGACAACTGGGTGCGCAGGTTGCTCGCGCTGGAACGCGAAGCCCAGGGTCTAATGGGACGCTGACGTTTCTGCGGCCGGTCGAGTTGGCCGCGAGCGGTCGGCGGCAAAATCCATTTCCAGGTTCAATAAAGCGGCTTCTATCTGTGCCCTGTCAAATTGCCGCGTGGACTGGGTACGGAACTGGATTCCACAACGAAACCCGCCTTCCTGGGAGAAGCAGGTGTGCACCACGCCGACTATGTTGTCGACCCGGGATTCGCCACGGCGCAAGGAGACGACTACCTCATGGTTCTCCTGGTCCGTCGGTAACGGTCGGGCCAGCAACACGGCGACACCGTGACGATTGAAATCGAGCACCGAACCGTGCAGTTGTCCGAGGTGACCACGTCGGCGGAGGCCAACTTGCAGATCATCGCTGGTAACTCGCGGAAACGTCCGGCGATCTCGAATCGGGGCTGGATCGGTCATCCTTCCAGCATAAATGATTCCGTTATTTCGTTTTGTGACCCAGACCGTCCTGCTCCATAACCTTTTGAAGATGTGCCGTGTCCCACTTATGATGCATGGAACGGCGAACATGGGTGTATGGTGGATAACGCCGAAATCAAGCGTTGGCTCGAGGATTTACGCGTAGAGCACGGCGATCTCGATGAAGTGATTCATCATCTCATCGCAGCGAAACACCACGATTCCATGCGAATACAGCGCTTGAAAAAGCGTAAACTCAAATTGAAAGATATGATGACCCGATTGGAAAGCCAGCTCATTCCAGATCTGGACGCCTGACATGCACCAGCCATTGACCGTTGCCATCAGTTCACGAGCACTGTTCGACCTTCGAGAAAGCAACGAACTCTACGAATGCGAGGGGCTCGAAGCCTACCGGCAGTATCAAATTGCCCACGAAGACGATCCCTTGAATCCAGGTGATGCCTTTTCCTTCGTAAAAAAATTGTTAAATATCAATACCTTGTTAGATAAACATAGAGTTGAGGTCATATTGCTTTCGCGCAATTCCGCGGATACCGGACTACGCATTTTCAATTCCATCAAAGCCCATGGTCTGGAGATAACCCGGGCTGCGTTCTGCGGTGGCGAAAGCCCGTATCGCTACATGTTGGCGTTCGGCTGCAACCTCTTTCTCTCCACCCAGGACGATGATGTGGCGCATGCGCTCGAACACGGCGTAGCCGCCGCAACGTTGCTCGGTGGCGGCGGCAAACCCGAAACCGGCAGTGAAGAATTGCGCCTCGCGTTCGACGGCGATTCGGTGTTGTTTTCGGATGAGGCGGAAAAGGTCTATCAGAATCAGGGGCTGGAAGCTTTCAGCCGGACCGAGGCCGCCGCGGCGACCCAACCCCTCGAAGGTGGTCCATTCAAGTCGTTTCTCGCCGCCCTGCACGGATTGCAGCGGGAGTTCGACGGCAAGCCGTGCCCCATCCGGACGGCTCTCGTGACCGCCCGTGGCGCACCGGCTCACGAGCGGGTGATCCGCACGTTGCGCGCCTGGGACATCCGTCTCGATGAGTCGCTGTTTCTCGGTGGCATGGAAAAGACGGAGTTTCTGCGGGCCTTCGAAGCAGACGTATTCTTCGACGATCAAAGTCGACACTGCGAACGCGCGAGTCTCCACGTTACCGCGGGCCACGTGCCACACGGGGTGGTGAACAAAAGTAATTAAAGTAATCAAGGCTCGGTAACCGGGCGCCGGTGCCTCGCGATGTGAATCAATTGAGTTATACTAAATAGCGTTTTTATAACGGTTTCGCTATGAAACTCCAGCAACTACGCTACATCTGGGAAGTTGCACACCACGAACTCAACGTCTCGGCGACGGCGCAAAGCCTGTTCACGTCGCAACCGGGGATCAGCAAACAGATTCGACTGCTCGAGGATGAGTTGGGTGTGGAGATTTTTGCCCGTAGCGGCAAACATCTGACCCATATTACCCCGGTGGGAACTACCATCATCGAGGTGGCCGGAACAATTCTGCGCGAAGTCGAGACGATCAAACAAGTTGCGCAGGAATACAGCAACGAGAAGAAAGGCAGCCTGTCCATTGCGACGACGCATACCCAGGCCCGTTATGCGCTGCCTAAGATCATTGCCGACTTCCGCGAGCAATATCCCGATGTCGCGTTGCACATGAACCAGGGTACGCCGACCCAGATTGCCGAACTCGCTGCGAACGGAAATGTGGATTTTGCGATCGCCACCGAGGGGCTCGAGTTGTTCAGCGATCTGGTCATGATGCCCTGTTACAAGTGGAATCGCTGCGTTGTGGTCCCGGAAGATCACCCGTTGTGTGAAAAGGTCCGGCAGAATGGACCGCTCACCCTGGAAGACGTGGCAAAAGAACGGATCGTGACTTACGTTTTTGGCTTCACCGGGCGCTCCCGCCTCGACGATGCGTTCATGGCCGAAGGGCTCTCCCCGAACGTGGTGTTCACCGCAACCGATACCGACGTCATCAAAACTTATGTACGTCTTGGGTTGGGCATTGGCATCATTGCGGCCATGGCGCTGGATCCGGAACACGACGC
>JAPUJX010000427.1 GCA_027295975.1 Gammaproteobacteria bacterium | reverse complement strand
TCCGACGAGGCGGCCGGTAAAAGTACTTTCCCGGGACTTCTCGGATTGGAGTCTGCTCAGGAACTGGCGGAGACGCTGCTGGCGGAGGCCTTGCCAATGCTCTCCCGGGTCGGGCTCGAAAACGATCAGCTTGCGGAACTGGCGCAGCTTGCCGTCGTGCGCGAGTATTAGCCGCTTAGTCCGAATCCAGGCAGAAGATCAATTCTTCTGAGTGAGGGTAAGAACGCCGCCCTGTTCCCGCATGCCTACCTGGCGCAAAAAAGACATACCGAGCAGGATATCAACCGGGTATTCACCTTCGATGACGGCCGCCCTGACGTTGTAGGCGGTAATGCCGCCGACCATTACCTCATCGAGAATCATGAAGTACGAATCCGTCGTGCCCTGGGCGGTCTGCACGCGACCTTTCTCTCCACGATCATAATTGAGGCCCAACTCCCGGGCGTCTTTTGAACTCAGCGCGACGAGGGACGCACCAGTGTCGACCAGAAAATTTGCAAACCGGTTGTTGATGAACCCTCTTACCCGATACTGGCCAAGCCGGTCCGGCACAATGTCTACCTGACTCTTTCCAGGGGGTTCGAAACTCACCCCGATACGGCTGCTGAGGGTGAGATGATACTCCTCGCCAAGATAACGTACGTGCGCTTGTTTCGCGTCCGCCGATATGAGGGTAACTCCCTGGGACGTGGTCTCGCCCACCTTGATCAGCCCTTCACCTTCGGCGACCCGAATAACGGCTTTATTCTTGAAAAGCGCTACGACTTCGACCCGGTTGACCGACAATGCCAAACCTGCCGTCAGTAGAGCAGACAGTGTGATTGCGGCAACGAATAGTCTTTTCATGGAAATGGCCTGTTCGTAAGCACCATCAGTTTATCGTCCCCGTCGTCAAAACACCTGCGCAAACACGAAAACTGAGACATGCAACACAATTGCAACGAGAACTCCCGCAATGAGATCGTCGAGCATCACGCCCAGACCACCGGGAACGTTACGGTCGGCGACCCCGATAGGCCAGGGTTTGACGATATCGAGGAATCGGAACAACACAAAACCGAGACCCGCGAGCATCCAGCTTTCACCGATACCGAGAAGCGCTATCCAGATCCCAACGATCTCATCAATGACGATGGCCGGATCGTCATGGCATTCGTAGCGGCGGGTTACCCGCTGGACCAGCCACCAGCCCACTGCAAATGTTGCCGCAGCCACGGCGAGTTGTAACAACCAGGGAAGGGGCGCCAACAGCCACCACCAGACCGCCAAACCAAGGACGCTGCCCCAGGTACCCGGCGCTTTCGGTAAAAAACCGCTGCCAAGACCGCAAACCAGCAACACTTCCGGGTTTTTGCCATCCCGCCAAACGAGTGCACTCATTGTTCGAAGTGACGGTATCCCGAGCCACTCACCGGCTCACCGTCCAATTCCATGCCGGGCTCTGCCCGGACCAACCCGATCCGGGTGGCGGCTACTCCGAGCGCGGGCAGTTGATCGGCCCGCTCGGCCGGGACCGTGAAGCAGAGTTCATAGTCATCACCGCCGTTGAGTGCCAGGTTGAGGTCCACCCCGTGGGCGACGGGTATGTCCGCCTCGGTAAGTTGTGCCCCGACGCCGCTCGAAACACATATATGCGAGAGATCCTGCAGCAGACCATCCGAAATATCGATGGCGCTGCTGGCGATGCCTCGAAGCGCCATCCCGGCTTCTACCCTGGCTTCGGGCATAAAATAACGTCGTGCCGGGCCACTGAGATCCTCGGCACTCTGAAAATCGATCAGACCACCGTCCGCAACCGCGGCAGCGGCGGCACCGAGGGACCCCGTTACAAAAACGACGTCACCGGGGCGGGCGTTGCCGCGCGTGAGCGCTTGACCCAGTGGGACGTAGCCGTGCGCGCTGACCGTTACACAAAGGGGCCCCGCGGATACGTTGCCGCCAACAATCTTGATAGCAACTTTTCTCGCGGCGTTCGCAATGCCTTTTGCGAACCCTCGCGCCCAGGTCCCGTTCGCCTCGGGCAGATTCAGCGCGACAAGTGCAAAACCCGGTTCTGCGCCCATGGCCGCCAGATCGGATACGCAAACCATGATCGCCCGGTAACCTACGAGTTGTGCCGCTGCCGCCGCCGGAAAATGTACATCAGCCAACAATGTATCGATGGATGAAACAAGCTCACAACTCTCGGGTACGCGGGTTACCGCGCCGTCGTCACCCGGACCCAACACCACCCCCCGAGCCGCGTCATCGAGCTCGGCAACCATCAAGTCGATCAGCTCGAATTCGTTCACGAGTTCCGCCGCTCGTCCACGCGCAATACAGTCGACAACTTGTCGAGAATTCCGTTGATGTACTTGTGACTCTCTTCCGCACCAAACGTTTTTGCGAGTTCAACGTATTCATCGATGACCACCCGAAAGGGTACGTCTATCCGCTCCTTCAGCTCGAAGGTTCCGAGACGCAAAAGGGCAAGCTCCACCTTGTCGAGTTCCTTCAGCTTGCGGTCGAGGTACGGTTGAAAACACGCGTCCAGCTGGTCGCTGCCATGCAACACACCGCCCAGCAATTCGCGAAAAAACTCGCGATCCACCTTCGCGAGTCTGCCGTCTTCTTCGAACTGCTGTTCCACGGCCCGGGTGTCGGCATCGGTCATCTGCCATTGATAAACGGCTTGTACCAAGACGCGTCGGGCGTGGCGCCTGGCCCAGGAACTCGAACCCATCAGTGTCCTATCTGTCGTTATCCACCGGGAGCAGGCGGATCCTGAGATCATCGCCTACCTGCGTGATGTCCAACATTCTAGCGTGAACGGCTTCTTTCAGGGTGGCCAAGGGTAACTGTGCAAACGGTCTCGCATCGCTACCCATGAACTTTGGCGCCATGTAAACGATGAGTTCATCCCACAGCCGCGCCTCGATGAACGATCCCAGCAGCGTCGCACCCGCTTCGACGAGCACCTCGTTGCAGCCGCGCGCGGCGAGTTTCTCGAGCAACAAATCGAGGTCCACCCGGGTTTTTCCCAACGCGACATGCTCAACTCCCTCGAGACGGGGCCGGGCGCCCTCACCGTGAACGAGCATGACCTCACCTTCAGCCTTCAGCAGTGCCGCTTCGGACGGGGTGCGCAGTCTGGCGTCGGCTACGACACGCAGCGGCTGGCGGATTCTACCGTCCACGGCATACGCCTCATCGCGCACGTTGAGCCTGGGGTCATCCGCGAGAACCGTGCCTATTCCCGTCACGACGGCGCAACTGCGGGCACGCCAGTACATCACGTCCGCCCGTGCTGCCGCACCGGTAATCCATTGACTTTCGCCCGTCGCCATGGCCGTTCGGCCGTCCAGACTGATTGCCACCTTGAGCCGCACCAGAGGCCGGCCGCCGATCATCCTTTTGCTGTATCCCGCATTCAGCGAACCGGCTTCCGGCAACTCGATGAGATCCACCTCGATTCCCGCGGTGCGCAACTGTGCAAAACCCTGCCCCGCCACCTTGGGGTGCGGATCGGTCATCGCGGCGACCACGCGCGCAACCCCGGCCCGGATCAGACCCTCACTGCAAGGGGGGGTGCGGCCGCGAAACGCGCAAGGTTCAAGACTCACATAAACGGTTGCACCACTCAGATCGGCAAATCCCCGGCCGAGCGCATCGTTCATGGCGGCGACTTCCGCGTGAGCTTCTCCCGCCCGGGTGTGCCAACCACGTCCCAGCACCTGCCCGTCGCGGACGATGATGCAGCCCACCCTCGGGTTGGGGGTACAGGAAAAAAGCCCACCTTCGGCCAACTCGACAGTGGCGGCCAGGTACATCAGATCGGATTCCTGGATCATAGTGCTCCCGGGCTAGTCTCCGTCCCGGGTGAGCTTGCGAATCTCATCCTGAAACTCGCTGATATCCTGAAAATCCATGTATACAGAGGCAAAACGGACGTATGCCACGTGGTCTATCTTACGCAGTTCCTGCATGACTTCCTCGCCAACCACGATGGAGGGCAACTCACGTTCCCCGGTGGACCGCAACCGGTGGGTGATTCTGTTCAAGCTACTGTCTATCTCTTCGATACTCACGGGGCGCTTCTCCAACGCCTTCTGCAATCCGTCGCGCAGCTTGTCTTCGTTGAACGGTTCGCGGCTGCCGTCGCGCTTGACGATACGCGGCATAACCAGTTCGGCGGTCTCGAACGTGGTGAATCGCTCGCTGCAGGCCTGACATTCCCGCCGACGCCGTACCGAATCGCCCTCCGCCACCAGTCGGGAATCGATCACTTTGGTGTCATCGGCGCCGCAGAACGGGCAGTGCACGCTCAGCACCCCCCACGGGAGAGGCAAAGTCCACTCCCGACGCTAATCTTCAAGCCGATCCTCCGTGCTGGTCCGCTCGATAGACGGGGAACTTGCGGCATAACTCCAACACCTTCTGGCGTACGCTGAGCACCATGTTGTCATTCTCTATGTCGTCCAACACATCACACATCCAGGTGCTGAGGACCTCGCACTCCGCCTCCTTGAAGCCGCGCGTGGTTACCGCCGGGGTGCCGATCCGCAACCCGCTGGTTACAAAAGGAGACCGCGGGTCGTTCGGTACCGCGTTCTTGTTGACGGTGATGTTGGCGCGGCCGAGCGCTGCGTCTGCCGCTTTCCCGGTGATTCCTTTGTCGATGAGATCGAGCAGAAAGAGGTGATTGTCCGTGCCTCCGGAAACCACCCGGTAACTACGCGAGACAAACGCTTCCGCCATGACCCGGGCATTAGCCAGCACCTGGGTCTGATAGGTCTTGAACTCCTCGCTCGCCGCTTCCTTGAACGCGACCGCTTTGGCCGCAATCACGTGCATCAACGGGCCGCCCTGGGATCCCGGAAAAAGCGCCGAATTCAGTTTCTTTTCAATTTCCGCATTTTCTTTCGCCAGGATCACCCCGCCGCGAGGACCCCGCAGCGTCTTGTGGGTCGTGGTTGTGGTGACGTCGGCAATGGCGACGGGAT
>JAPUJX010000426.1 GCA_027295975.1 Gammaproteobacteria bacterium | reverse complement strand
CGGACCAGACATAGGGCAGAGCGTCCCAATGGCCCGCTTGCCGGACAAGCAGCCGGGTTTCGATGATCTCGTGGTCGATGAAATTGACCTCGGTCATATCGCCGGACCAACCCTGCCGTGCGGCCAGGGCCGGCTTGCCGGTGCCGCTCGATCTGGGATAGAAAAAAGTTTTTGTCACGATGGTTCCGGTGGGGAACTCGAAGGCTTCTTCGGCGTTGAAATTTGCGGTCTCCCCGGGTGGGAGCCAGACGGTGCGGAGCTTCAGGGCATAGTCGCTGAACAGGGAGGAGTTGAGTTCGTAAGGTAGTGCACGCCTCGCAAACACCAGCGAGTCACCCTGACGCTCGGTGATGCCCCAGGCGGAGAGCCGTTCCGGATAGATATCGCCCGGAAAAAAGCGAACTTCGGGTGGACGGTTGCAGGCACCGAGGGCGAGCAGCATCAACAGGCAGAAAAATCGTGTCATTATCGTGTCGCGAGCGTCACCCCGGCAAGCTTCTCATGGGTACAGCGGTGGTTGGTCATGTCGGTGCTGATGTTTTGATATCCGTTCCGGGCATCGACGTTCACAACGGTAGCAGCTTCGTTATCCACGCAGATCACCCCCATGGAATCATCCCGTTCGGGGTTGATTGCACCGTCCCAGACGATATCCGGCAGGCGGCCGTCTTCACCGAACACGCTGATGCGCAGAGTTTCCAGTTCTGCGCGATCCGGCGCGTTGCCGCCCGGGAAGAATTCATTGCCGTAGATGTAGATCATCTCGGGGTAGGGGTCGAAGGAATCCGCGAATTTCCGTTCCGAGTATCCTGCGCTGAACACGCTGCTGATCAACACATTGGCGGTCTGGTTGTTGCCGATTCGGTTGGCGAAGATCTCAACCTTGTCGTTTGAGTTGACCAGGATGCCCGATCCGGTCGGAACCCCCGCAACGGCAGTGCCCCGAGGGGCGAAGTTCGGGGTGTTGTTATCCACGACCTCGTTGTCGAATACCCGGGTGCTGTGTCCTTCCTGGGGCAGATCCGGCATGTTGAATACCAGAATGCCCCCTGTGTTGTTGGTTGCCACGTTGTCGTACACGTCTGCATGCACGGTGTTTTCGATCTCGATTCCGGCCACGTTGAATTCGACCCGATTGCCTCGAACCACCACGAAGCGCGACTGGCCGACGTAGATGCCGGCATCCGAAGCACCGATGGCGACGGAACCTTCGATCAACGTGTTTTCCGTTTGCACCGGGTAGATGCCGTACGAGCCGTTGTCGGTATCCGGCCCGTTTGTCCACTCCGTGCGCACGCGACGGATGACGATGTTGGTGCCCTCGTTGATCTTCAGCGCGTCGCCCCTGGTATCCTCGATGGCCACGTCTTCGATGGTAAAATCGCTGGCGTTCACGAGCAGGCCTTCCGCACCCGCTATCTGGCCCGCGAAGGAGAGCACGGACTTGTCCATGCCAGCGCCACGGATGGTCACGTTGTCGGTATTCAACGTCAGGCTGCGGCTGAAACGGTGTTGCCCCGCGGGGATTAAGATGATGTCTCCGGGTTTTGCCGTTTCGAGCTGCAGACGTAACCGTTCCTCGTAACTCGGCGTTTCGGCCACCCGCTGAGTGGCATCGCCGGTAGGTTGGCCGCAACCGGTGAGAACTGCGAGATTGATGACTATTAGTGTAACGACTCTGGGCATTGGAGATCTTCCCTCGAGGATTGCGGGGTATCTTAAAGCGCGATCAGCACCCGGTCGATGGTCCAGAAAGCCGCCGCGGAACCCATGATCCACGCAAACCCACCCTCGAGCACTTTCCGATAGGCGGACAACAGGTGCCTGCCGATAGCTCCGACGGTCAACATGATGGCGACCACCGCCAGTTGGCCAAGCTCAATGCCCAGGTTGAAGAGCAGCAATGAGAGCCCGAGTTGCTCCTTCGGCAGCCCGATGTCGATGAGGGCGCCAGCAAAACCGAAACCGTGCAACAAGCCGAAAGCGAAAGCCATGAGCCAGGGTTTTGCCATCGTCAATCGCGACCGCCGTTGTTCGGGTACCACCAGTTCACGGGCAAGAAACAAAATCGACAACGCGATAACGGCTTCCACCGGCTGTTGCGGTAGTCTAACGAGTTCCAGAACCGAAAAGGTCAGGGTAATGCTGTGAGCCAGGGTAAACGCCGTGACGGTTTTTACGAGAAGCCACGGCGCGCGGACGAACAACACGAGTCCCATGATGAACAGGAGGTGGTCCACGCCGGACAGTAAATGTTCCACCCCCAACATGAGAAAACCCGATGCTGCCGGTGTTGGACTTTCCAGATCCAGGGTAGGGCTTCCCGCGCGTAACAATTGAATGGTGCGTGGTTTTTCGAGCCGGTCGATCTGTACCAGGACGTCCGTCAGTGTCCTGGAAAGCCCGCGAATGTGAATAGTTCCGTTGTCGAGGGCACATGCCACACGCCAGCGTTGCATCAACGCGGCACCCGTGTGTTCCGGGGTAGTCTCGGCGACAACCGTGCAGTCGGCGGGCAACAGTGGCTCCAACGCCAATCGCCGATCACCGAGCACGGGCTGTTTCCACAGCACCTCGAAACTGCCCGGTTCAACCTCCGTCAGACGAAGAAAAGCCGGGCGGACCTCGTGGGCGTGGCCGGCGAGACTCACCAGCGCGATTAATATTCCGAGCCCGACTCTCATGGAGTCGAAATGTCATAACGTTTTTTCAGGTCTTCGTAAAACGCCCTGTTGGCCTCCTCCCGGCGCTTCAGCCGCAGATCGTTGGATACCTTGTTTGTCACCTCGCCGAATTCCCTGGGAGCCGCGGGTAAATGCCGTTGGATATCCACGAGATGCCAGCCATAGGCGGAGCGGATTGGACCCGACCATTTTCCGATTGGAAGCTTGGCCAGGGATTCGGCGAACTCCCGGCCAAAAAGTTCTCCAACCTCTCTCAGGGAACGTTCCGCGTAATTGCGCTGCAACATGAACGGGTCCCCGGGGACGTTTTGATCGGCCAGCGCGGCACGCGCGTCAACCTCGGCGTCTTCGCGCCGCTCGCTACTGAAATATCGATGGCTGAAGCTGTAACGGTCGGGATCGGTGTAGCGCTCGATGTGGTCGTCGTAAAAAGCCCTCAGTGCGTCGGGGGGCGCCGGTTCGCTGGTGGCGATATCCTCCGTCAAAAACGTCAGCTTCTGCACGAGGCGCCGGCGGATGATCACGTCATTATTGTCCAGGCCGAGGCGCATTGCCTCGCGGTAGAGGACTTCTTCCCTGATCCATTGCTCGGTAAGGCCGTCGAGTTCCCCGGTGCTCGGTAACCGCCCCATTTGTGCCTGCCATTGATCTGATAGGCGGTTCAGATCGGCTTCGCTCAACTCTATTCGATAGTCCTCGGTGGATGAGTCGATAATGCCGCTGACGAAAAACAGCGTAACCCCGGCGAGTAGAAAGTACACGAGGGGTTCGCGCGGCCAGCGCACGGTGATCTGGCGTTTTTCAGGCTGCAAATTTGTATAGATGGTAATCGGCGTTCCCGAATTGCGCGTCGATAACGATCATCCGTTTGAAATAGTGACCGATACGCAGCTCCTCGGTCATACCCATTCCCCCGTGCAATTGTACTGCGTTCTCGGCGATGAAAATGCCTGCTTTACCTACGAGGTGTTTCAGAGCATGCACCGAGCGTTGGGTGGTCGGGCTTCCCTGTGCCGCTTCCATGGTGGCGCGATACAACAGCGACTTACACTGCTCGTATTCCATGAACATCTCGACCATGCGGTGTTGCAGTACCTGGAAATCCGCCAGGGGGTGGTCGAATTGTTCGCGTTCGGTGGTGTATGCGACGGTATCCTTGTAAAGAATCTCCATGGCGCCGACCGCTTCGGCCGAGAGCGCGAGAATCGCGTCACTGGCAACGCCGTTGAGGATTGGGAAACCGCCGTCGAGCTCGCTGATCAGGCGATTGCCGCTGACCGGGACGTCTTTCATCATGATTTCGGAAGCCTGCAGGCCATCGACGGTGGGAAAGTTGTCGCGTTTGACCCCGGGGGCATCCGCATCGATCAGAAATAGCGAAATCCCGTTCTCGTCGACCTGACCGCCGCTGGTGCGGGCCGAGACGACAATCTGGTCGGCCGTCGCAGCGTGTAGAACCATCGATTTGTGCCCGTTGACGACGTATCCGTCACCGTCCCTTCGTGCCGTTGTGGTTACGTCATGCAGATCGAAGCGAGCCTGCTCCTCCGCGTATGCGAGGGCCAGTTGCCGGGAGCCGTCGATCACTCCGGGAAGGATTTCTGCTTTGAGCCGTTTGTTTGCGCTTCGTTTGACCGCTCCGCCACCAAGAATGACGCTTGCCAGCAGCGGTTCGAGAACGAGACCTTTGCCGAACTGTTCCATGACCAGCATCGTTTCTATCTGGGTGCCATCGAAGCCG
>JAPUJX010000425.1 GCA_027295975.1 Gammaproteobacteria bacterium | reverse complement strand
ATCATCGGCGTCTCGACACTTTCCCCCGTTCCCCAGATGTAAACCGCGGGATTGGGGAAATCCCCAGCCCGCTCGGCCTTGGTGAGAATGAGCGCTCCGCCACCGTCGGTCACCAGACAACATTCCAACAGATGAAACGGGTAGGCGATCATCCTCGAGTTCAACACGTCCTCAACCGTGATGGGATCGCGGAAGCTCGCCCGCGGATTCAAGCCGGCCCAGTGCCGCTGCACCACCGCAACCATGGCGAGTTGCTCATGGGTCAAGCCGTAGTCTTTCATGTAACGCAGCACCGGCAAGGTAAACAACGTAGGCGGACCCATCGGGCCATAGGGGGCTTCGAACTGCCCGGAGAGCGAGGCCGCCGCATTGCGGAAACCTCCCCGGCCTATTCCCGAGCGACCGCTCTCTCCGTGGGTAATGAGTACCGTTTTGCAGAGCCCGCTGGTAATCGCGGCAACCGCGTGGCGAACGTGAATCATGAACGAGCAGCCGCCGACGGATGTGCCATCCACCCATTTCGGGGTGATGCCGAGATAGTGGGCAACCCCGGTTGGGGATTCTCCCGCCGTAGCCAGGCCGTCGATGTCGGAAATCCTCAACCCGGCATCAGCCAGAGTATTCAACGCCGCATCGGCATGCAGCTGTAACTGGCTCATCCCGGGAATTTTCCCAAGCTCGGTGGTTTCCGCCGCACCCACTATCGCAACACCCCGGTTATTCATCGTGCGCCTCCAGTGGTTCGAACATCGGCAGGGTAATCTCGTCGTTCTGAACCTCGAAGGTCACCTGCAGCGGCATGTCCAGTTCCAGACCTTCGGGAGTTTGCGGGCAGCCGACGATGTTCGACATCATCCGCGGACCCTCTTCGAGATCCACCAGCGCGATGGCGTAGGGGCCTTCGAAGGCAGGGTGCGGCCGATGGTTGATCACGTAACTGGCGAGTGTCCCCCGACCGCTTGCACGGAAAACCGATACCGCGCGCGAGCTGCATTTCGGACAGAACGGGCGCGGAGGAAAATAGACATGGTCGCACTCGTCACAACGTTGCAGACGCAACTCGCCCGCTCTCGTCCCTTCCCAGTAATGTTCCGTTTCCGGCGTTGGCTTCGGCAACGTCCGGGCAGATTTCGGTACCGCCATCAGGCACGCCTCCTCAGGTCGAAAAAAAAAGACCGGCGAGTATGTCAGAGCCCGGAGCGGCTATGCAACGGGGGGCAAATGTTCGCGCCATGGATAACTACCATCGGCTACCGCAAAAAACTCGGGATTGAGGAACGACTTTTTGCCGTTGTAGGTGAGCGCGGAACCGTCGACGGCCCAGAGTTCACCTCCGGCCGCAACCAGAACCGCATGGGCGGCGGCGATATCCCACTCGGATGTCGGCCCGAGACGCGGATACAGATCCGCGTTCCCCTCGGCCAGGAGGCACAGTTTCAACGAGCTGCCAACCGGCGTGCGGGATACTTCAGGGTACAGCTTACCAAGAGCGTCGATGTATGCCTCGAGGCGTTCACCACCATGGCTGCGGCTGGCAACCACGACCAGCGCCTGGTCATCTCCCATGGCGCGACCGCCGAGTCGTTCCCTGGTACCGTCGCGGAAACAATAGGCTTCGCCTTGATCCACGTCGCCGGTATAAACCAGACCTCGTACCGGGACACCCACCACGCCAAAAACCGGGTGATGCTCATCGATCAGGGCAATATTGACCGTGAACTCGCCGTTTCTGTTGACGAACTCCTTCGTGCCATCCAGGGGATCCACCAACCAGTACCGTGACCAGCTCTGACGCTCTTCATAGGAAGGAAGGGTCGACTCCTCGGATAACAGCGGTATCTCGGGGGTCAGGTCGGCGAGCTCAGCCGCAATGATCCGGTGCGCCGCGAGATCGGCCTGAGTGAGCGGGGAGTCGTCCGCTTTGATATCCACCGAAAAGTCCGTCTGGTAAATCTCGAGAATGGCGTCTCCCGCACGCTCGACGAGTTCGATGAGTTGACGGGTCAGTTCGGCATTCATGGCGACTCCTCGGTCACTCGATTTGAAGGTGTCGGCTACAAAAAAGGGCGAACGAGGGTAAGTGCCGCGATGGCTCTCGCTTCGTTGAATTCATCTGAAATTATCAGCTCGTCGAGCTTGGCTACCGGCCAGGGGACAATCTCGGGGGGTTCGGGTTCGTCCCCAGGAAGCCTTTCGGTATACAGGTCTCGAGCGAGCAACACATTGATCGTGAATCCCATGTGCCCCGGCGCCAGATTGAGTTTCTTGATGAACTGCAAGCGCCGCGCGCCCATGCCGATTTCTTCCTTCAGCTCCCGATTGGCCGCCTCCTC
The DNA here is from genome assembly GCA_027295975.1 of Gammaproteobacteria bacterium. GTDB lineage: Bacteria > Pseudomonadota > Gammaproteobacteria > Pseudomonadales > Azotimanducaceae > SMWK01. The sequence goes on along the minus strand of JAPUJX010000425.1, from coordinate 311 downwards.
CAGGGATTCGTCCCCTTCCGCGGCACCCTTGACGAGGGACAATTGCAACTCGTGAAAACCCGCCGCGTACTCGCGGATCAGAAAGACATTCCCGTCATCGCTGACCGGAACCACGATAACGGCGGCTCTACCGCCGCCGGGTAAACGTTCATAAGTACGTTCTTCGCCGCTTGCGAACCGCAGATCCATCTCTTCTATGCGGAAAAACCGGGTTTTCGCCACGGTACGAATCGCCAATACTTCCGGGACAGGCAAAACAACCCCCTTTGTCGAGATCCAGCGGTTATTATACTAGGTGCCTCAACTGCACC
>JAPUJX010000424.1 GCA_027295975.1 Gammaproteobacteria bacterium | reverse complement strand
TAGAATCTGGCCGCAAAATGATTGACACCGGCTCCGGTCAACTCCGAAGACGATGAGAAATTACTATACAGGTTGGCTTCCTGTTTGCCGGTATCCTGAATGAAAAACGTCAGTATGCCGACCCGTTTTGGAGGTGATCCCCCTTCTGGAAATCTAGGCACTGGCCCTTCGCCCTTTTTGTTTGGCTTGCCATTGACGTGCACCTTTACCATTTTCATCAGTTTCGTTTCCGGCTGACTGGCAACATCATTAATCGTAGGTTTTCGCGCAACCACCGGGTTTGCCAGAAGTAAAAGTACAGCACAGAAGATGAGCGGTATGGCTAATGTATTTTTCAAAGCAGGTACCCTCCAGGGTGATAACTTGGCCGCAAGTAACAGTGGCCATGAATGCGAATTCATTGAGCGCGAATCCGAGATTCTATGCGGTCACTATGGTCCAGGGAGCCGAACTGTTGCAACCAAGATTCCGCCGTCCGAACTCGCCCACGCAGGCATGGATCTTATTCCCACGAAGCCATAGAGCCTGGTAAGAATGTTCATTTAAGATCTGGTGCCGTGCCTAATCGTTGACGTTTTGGACAGAGAAGGGCTGATTCAGGACATTCACTAATTTTGGGCGCGATTAGTGTGTCCAGACTTCTCTTTTCGGCACGTGCCGAGAACACCGATTCTTGGTCGTATGACTCTGGCTCCTGCCGTTTGAGATGGAATAATTCCCCTTGCCGAATATAAGACAAAACGGCAAGTAGCTGGACTGCCATCTTGACGTACGGGAGAAGTGTCAGGCCAGTGGTTGATTCCGGGGCTTTATGCTGACGATTGAGATGCCAGTTCCCCAATTCAATCTGGAGTCGAGGCGCCGAATTCCAGAAAACAACGTTTTATGAAAGCGATCGAAGCAGCAATCTTTGCAAAGCGCCCCGTGTGGAAATCCATCCTCGGTGTGCTGTTGTCGTGGGTCGTCTTCGCGAACCTGGCGGACGCCCATACTCTTGGTCAAAGCTACATCTACGTGAACTTCCAGGAATCCGGTTTGAGCGGGCGATTGGAGTTGCCCATCGACAGTCTTCGGATCGTCCTGCGTCAAAAGAACGCCGGCTTCACCCTGGACAATGCGCGTCCGAATAATAGAACCCGTCGCGTGGGCGAACCTCCGAGGAGTGATTGGAGTCCAGGCAAAACTCCGTGATGCCGTTGATCACCTCGTCCATGAAGGCATCAACTCCAACGTTCGAGATAATCTCCAATATGTCTTCGCGACTGATAATGCGTGTGGTCATACGACGATATTTTGATCCAGGTGCTGGTTCCGCGTGGTAGGGGTACACTCGTTTCGAGTATTAGCCGACTGAAACGAGGACTCTCCCACATGATCAATTCGACACATGCCCATGGCTCTGACGAACGCAATCAGGACATACTGATCAGTGTGAATGGAGAGTTGTTTCCCCGAGCAGAAGCCCGGATTTCGGTCTTCGATTCCGGTTTTGTGCTCGGTGATGGGGTCTGGGAAGGGCTGAGGGTGCACAACGGCCGAATCGCCTTTCTCGATCGGCATCTCGACAGACTATATGCCGGGACGAAGACACTCGACTTCGAAATGAACGTAGGCCGGGAAGAACTCGAAGCTCGCCTTTATGAGACGCTTCGGGCGAACGGCATGGAGGAGGGCGTGCACATTCGTCTGATGGTCACACGTGGCGTGAAATCCACACCTTATCAAGACCCGCGCGCCACGATCACGCCGCCAACCATTGTGATCATTCCAGAGTATAAGGAATCGCTGCCGGACGTTATCGAGCAGGGGATCAGGCTGTTCACCGTGCACGTTAGACGTGGTTATCCAGACGTGCAGGATCAGAAGCTGAACAGCCATTCGAAGCTCAACTGCATTATGGCCTGCATCCAGGCGACCAAGGCTGGTGCCGACGAGGCACTGATGCTGGATCCGCACGGATTTGTGGCAACATGCAACAGCACGCACTTTTTCATCGTTGTCAAGGGAGAGGTGTGGACCTCGAGCGGAGACTACTGCCTGGGCGGAATCACCCGTGGGGTAGTGCTGGAGATCTGCCGAAGTCGTAGCATTACCTGTTGCGAAAGAAATTTCTCACTGACGGACGTTTATGCGGCTGATGAGATATTTGTTACCGGTACGTTTGCAGGAGTGGTACCGGTGGTAGAAGTTGACGGCCGCCAGGTTGGCGATGGACTGCGTGGTTCGCTGGTTCTCTCGTTGCAACAGCATTACCTCGAGCGCATACAGGAAGAGTGCGCGGCGTGAGCGGCCATGTTAATCCCTTGCGCATAGCAATGTGGTCCGGTCCGCGCAATATTTCTACCGCAATGATGCGGGCGTTCGAGAATCGCGATGACTGCGTGGTGCGCGACGAGCCTTATTACGCCTGTTACCTGGCCGCCACGGGAATCGACCACCCGATGCGCGATGAAATATTGAGGAGCCAGCCGACAGACTGGGCTGCTGTCATCGAGGCATTGACCGCGCCGTTACCGACAGGTGTGTCGGTCGAATACCAGAAACAAATGACCCACCATATGGTCGTGGATCCAGACGAAACATGGTTGCGCGGATTGAGACACGCGTTTCTCGTGCGGGATCCAGTCGACATGGTGGCGTCCTATGTTCAAAAACGCGGGCAGGTGAGCGTTGCTGATCTGGGATTGCGACGCCAGGTGGAAGTATACGAATTTGTTTGCGCAGCTACCGGTCAGACACCGCCCGTGCTGGATGCTCGCGACCTGTTGCTCGCGCCGGAAAAGACGCTGCGCGGATTGTGTGGGCAGCTGGGCATCGGGTTTTCGAAAAAGATGCTTGCCTGGCCTCGAGGACTGCGCGAAAGCGACGGGGTCTGGGCGTCGCACTGGTACAATGCGGTCGCCAGATCTACCGGATTCGGGGTTTATACGTCACATGGCGATGATCTTCCGCGGGACTGTCAGACCGTGGTTGATTCATGTCGCGGGTATTACGAATATTTCCTTGAGAGAAAATCGGTTTACCAGGATTGATTCGACCGTAAACGCCTTGTTCGCAGCTGACCACCATTGCCTGCCCGATGGTAGAGACATTGTCCGTTTATCTGCTTAAGTCCATCGAAGTTCCCGGCGGATCTTGGGCAATCTCATGATCAGACTCGTCTCTCGAACAGCTAACGTCCCTGATACTCAGGTTCGCGTTTTTCCAGGAAGGCGAGAAACGCTTCACGCGTGTCTGCGCTGGCACCCGTGCGACCATGGCGTTCCGTCTCCAGTTCGATGTAGTCACGTAAGTTCATGTTTTCTGCATTGACGAAGTTCTTCTTCATTTCCCCAATCGCCAGAGGCGCGGACTTTGTGAGTCGCTCGACGATGGCTGCAACTTCGTCACGAAACGTTTCATCGGAAAAGGTTTTCGCTACAAGACCGATACGCTCGGCCTCTTCGGCCCCGAACTTGCCGGGGAGGAAGTAGAGTTCTCTGGCTTTCTGGGCACCAAGGATTCGCGGCAAGAGCCAGGGCCCTGCCATATCTCCGGAAATCGCAACGCTCAAAAAGGCCGAGTTGAATGTGGCGTGCGCCGTGGCATAACGCAGATCACACGCGCAGGCCCAGCCAAACCCGGCACCGGCGCAGGCCCCGTTGATTGCCGCCACGGTAACTTTTGGCATCTCGTGGAGAAGCGATGTGATGTGGAAATACTCCTTTCGATTAGGTTCCTGTTTTTCGCCGCTGCTGTATGCCTTCAGGTCCGCGCCAGGACAGAAACCCCGGCCCGCCCCTGTCAACAAAACTACCCGCACGTTCTGATCCAGCGTGACTTCACTAATACACTCGAAGAGTTCCCGCATCATCGTATTGGTGATGCCGTTCAAATTGTCCGGTCGGTTGAGGGTGATGGTGGCCATGTTGTCGACCACGTCGTACAGGATCGTTTCGTAAGCAGACATTATTTTTTATCTCGGTAAATGTGAGAGGGGGATAGTGAGCGAAATTGTACCTGATAACGCGTTTTGATCTTCGACGTCACGTCCTGACCTTCGATATCTGCATGAGTCCTGTCATCGGGAGCGTCTAATAAAGAAGAGGCTCGCCAAAGGCTAGCCAGAGGCAAGCCATGGGCGAAGATATGTGCCTATGAGGGTACACTCTGACCTTCGTCCCCCTTGAGGCCCCGATTTACGAGGATCCAACCATGAGCGATGTAAACATTGCCCGATCGGACCGGGATCCGGTCGTGGCCAGAATACTTCCAGAGAAAAATTTCACCGTAACCGATGCTCTCCTCGAGGACTACTACGAGGGGCTGGAACTAGATCGCGGCCCGTTCGATCGGAGTGAGGCACCCGTGCCGTCGATGATCGCGGCAGACGCCGACAACTACTTCGGCGAAAGTGCTTTCTCCCAGCAGCGTGGTCATCTGTGGATGCGCCAGGAGTGGACGTTCGCAAAACCACTCCAACGGAACGAAACATACGTTACCCACGGTCGCATCGAGGACATCTACCGCAAACGCGACCGAACAGTCGTTAATACGGCTGTGAGCATGATCGACATGCGAGGCGGGGTAATTCTGACGCTGAACCATCATCAATCGTTCCTGCTCGATGCGCCCGTCGAAAACGTGCAATTCCGTGACCCGAACAAGAAGGCGGGTGTGCGTAAGTTCATCGTTCCGGAGGGTGAACCACTGCCTGGTTTCGACCGCACCATCACCCTGGAGATGTGCGGGCAGTACTTTCACGGCAGCAGGAGTTACCACACCGATCTGAAGGCATCCAGGGAGCTCGGTTTCCAGGACGTCGTCGTGGGTGGCCGTATGACAATGTCCTACATCGGTCATCTGCTCGATGGGCACTTCGGTGAACGCTGGTTCCGCAGTGGCCAACTCGACGTGAAATTCACCAATCCGTGCTGGCCGAACGATCACATCAGTATCAAAGGTGTGGCGATGGGACCTTCCGTGGAGGATGCTGCACGCGATTCTGTGTTTGCCTGGATTGAAAAGGACGATGGGACGATCGTCATTATCGCCAATGCCAGCGTAGCGCGTTAGAGAGCCTTCCGTATATCAGAGTTCACGAGCCTCACGGTTCCTGAAGGGCGTCGAATCCAGAACCTCTTCGACGTTCCGACCGACGTGGCTGGCCTATCGCGAACGCGAGCTGGCTTTGAGGCGGACTCTTCACTTTTCGGAGGGCAATTAGTGGGTGTCCTTGAATAGGCTTAATAGAACTCTTGAATAGGAACTCACTCCTGAATTGGATTAGAATCAGTGGCGTCCCGAAACAGGCTCTTCCCGATGTGGGTCTGGTTCGAGTCATGGTTGCTGGTTCAAAGTGTTCAAGCGCTCCTTGAAATGCCTGCAATAATGTTCCGTAAGTTGCTATTAGTGAACATATTAGTTTACGTCCGGCATGGTAATGTCGGTTACCTCGCAATTCAAAAGCTCGAGGTAAACGCTTTTGACTGTTCGTAAGATCGTGATCCTCAACCCCAAGGGTGGATCGGGGAAAACCACGATTGCCACCAATCTGGCCGCGTATTATGCAAACGAAGGTCGGCTGTCGGCTCTCATGGATTACGATTCTCAGGGATCCAGCACGCGCTGGTTAAATAAACGTCCCGATAGCGCCGCTACCATTCACGGCATAGCCGACGGCAAAGACAACATCGGACTAACCCGCTCCTTTGCGATGAGAGTGCCGCCGGAGATCGAGCGGGTGATCGTTGATACTCCCGCCGCGCTGCAGAAACACGAACTCGTGAATTTCGCTCGCAGCGCTGACAAGATTGTGATTCCTGTTCTACCGTCAGACATCGATATCCATGCGGCGGCCCGCACCATTGCCGATTTACTGCTCATCGCGAAGATCTCCCGACATGAAAACCGTCTCATGGTGGTTGCCAATCGAGTCAGGAACAATACCATCGTGTTTCGATCGCTGATGCGGTTTCTGGGAACGCTGGAAATTCCAGTTGCAACGGTATTGCGTGATACCCAGAACTATATACGCACGGCGGAGCGGGGGCTGGGTCTGCACGAGTTACCCCCTGCTCAGGTGGCCAAAGATGTCATCCAATGGAAGCCGTTCATCAAATTGCTGGAGCGGGATCCAAGACGGTCGGTATATCAACCAGCCACACCCGATGCCGCATCCAGCAGCCTATTTTCTCAGACGAAGCCGAACGATGCTGCCAAGTTACCCTGGTCCGAAGATCCGCTGGAAAGAAGCATCTAAATTTGCTGGTGTGACGAGACGGGACATTCACCCGAAAAATTCAAACCGCTGTCCAGGTGGTTTGGAGTCAGCCTGAGTTGATGAATATAGTGGCGGGCTCTTCCAGGTAGTTTTTGAGGTTCTGGATCATGGATGCAGCGTCAAAACCGTCCACGAATCGGTGATCGAAAGACGAAGAGAGGTTCATCATCAGCCTGATGACCACGTTGTCGTCTATGACGGTGGGTCGTTTGACCGCTTTGTTAACCCCGATAATTGCAACCTCGGGTGCGTTGATGACCGGCGTGGTAACGATGCCTCCAAGCCGACCCAGAGACGTTATGGTAATTGTCGAACCGGTGAGTTCGCCGCGTTGCGCGGTGTTTTCCCGAGCCGCCGTGGCAACCCGATTGATCTCCGTAGCCAGATCCCAAAGTCCGCGAACGTGGGCATCGTGAACGACCGGGACCTTCAGCCCATCGGGTGTCTGGGTGGCGATGCCCAGATGAACGCTGCGATATCGTTTCAATACGCCATTTTCAGTGTCGAAGTGGGCGTTGATGTGAGGGAATGCGGGCAGTGAGCGGATCAATGCAAGTGCGATGAAGGGCAGGTAGGTGAGGTTTTGCTGGTGGGGCTGGCGGCTTTCGTTGAGACGCTTGCGCAAAGCTTCCAGGGCGGTAACATCCACTTCCTCGACATAGGCAAAATGTGGTATTTCCCGTTTGCTGGCCTGCATGCGGTTAGCGATCAAGCGCCGCACGCCGATTACCTTGATCTCATCAATATCGCCAACACCGTCATTTCGGGATGAGTCCGGCGCGGGTTGACCGGTTAAAGCGGCATCGAGATCGCTCCGCAGGATGCGGCCCCTGGCGCCGCTTCCCTGAACGTTGCTGAGATCGATACCCGCCTCCTGGGCACGTTTACGTATCGCCGGAGAGGTGATGACCTTAGCGGCTGTGACTGGCTTGACTGAGGCTTCCGGTTTTCTCCCGGGCTCGATTTTTGTCGGAGGAGAAGGAAGCGGTGGAGGTGTACCGGAAGCCGCCGCTTTGACATCTGTCGTCGTTTCGAAAGCAACCAACTCCGCTCCCACGGCAACCATGTCACCCGGTTCGCCCGTGGTGCGCA
>JAPUJX010000423.1 GCA_027295975.1 Gammaproteobacteria bacterium | reverse complement strand
GAGTCCCATCGGTCGCACGATTTCGGCTCGGCCATTTTTCCCTGGGGATCACTTCATGCGACTATTTCATGCGACTACTTCATGCGACTACTTCATGCGACTACTTCATGCGACTCAAATTAATATCGAACTTTGCTCCTTCGTTGGTTTCGACGGTGATGGTGAACGCATCGTCTGTCGGACGAGCGTAGGTCAAGCTGCTCATTCCTCCGTCTTCAGTGGCTTTGAAGCTGACCCGATTTTTTTCGAGACTCGCAAGGATCATTTTTTGCGGATTGGGCGTGCGGGGTGAAAAACCGGGATCCCATTGTTTGATTCTCAGAACCAGGGTGTCGTCTTCTTCTTCGATCACAATCAATTCCACCATGCTCGTGGTGCCACCGCCGGTCATTCGAACCAGCGAAGCGATAGAGCCGTCAACGGGATGGATCCAGTTTTCCTCGAGGGTTCCAGGGCCCGCCGGGCCCGACCATGAACCGGACATCCAGGCCAGATCTGCAACGGTTGGTTTCATATGGTGGTCGGCGAAGGCCGTGGATGCGATGACGGCGCCGACGACAAGGAAAACGGACAACAGGGTTCGCATTGGAAATTTCCTCCTATGGTTTGGGCATACTCTACATTGAATTTGGCTGGGTGTGGTCCTTTATCCCCGGTCCCGTCCCGTTCAGGGCCGGGACCGGGCACATCTCGACCGACTCCATGTGGATGCTGCGGCGTCATCGCGTGTATGCTGTTCGCCTGGCGGGATGAAAGGACAGGCATATGAAGTTGGGATTGGGCGTTGGTCCACTCGGAGCCCCGGGCGGCGAAAAGATCGTCGAACTTGCACGGGAAGCGGAAGCGCTGGGGTACGACACCATCTGGTGTCCTGAAATATACGGGGCAGACTGCTTCACGCCGCTGACCTGGATTGGTGCGCACACCTCCCGCATCAACCTGGGCACCTCGATCATGCAGATTTCCGCCCGTACGCCGACGAGTGCGGCGATGCAGGCGGCGACCCTGGACTATCTGTCCAACGGGCGCATGATCCTCGGGATCGGCGTATCCGGCCCACAGGTTGTCGAAGGTTGGTACGGGCAGCCGTATCCGAAGCCCCTGGCACGAACCCGGGAGTGGATGGAGATATTCCGTAAGGTCGTCTCGAGGCAGGAACCGGTTGCTTTCGAAGGCGATCACTACAAGCTGCCTTATCCGGGAGGTACCGGATTGGGCAAGCCGCTCAAGCTCATCCTGCATCCCGCGCGGGAACATATTCCGGTTTATCTGGGCGCCGAAGGGCCGAAAAACGTGGCCCTGGGTGTGGAGCTGTGTGACGGTTGGATTCCGATGTTTCTCTCACCTTACCGCATGATGGATCAATACAAAGATGCCATGGAGCGGCGCGCGCCGGATTTCGAAATCGCGGCAACGGTGCCGGTGATTATCGACGATGACCTGGACCGGGCGTTGGCCCGAATCAAACAAAACGTTGGTTTCTACGTCGGCGGCATGGGGGCAAAATCGTTCAACGTACACAAAGACCACGTCAGCCGAATGGGTTTCGAGGCGGAGGCGGATAAGATTCAGGACCTTTTCATGTCGGGGCATCGCGATGAGGCAATCGCCGCCGTCCCGGATGCGCTTGCCGATGAGATATCACTCTGTGGTTCCAAAGACCGCATTCGCGATCGGCTCGGAGCGTGGAAGGAAAGTCCCGTAACCATGTTGAACGTCGGCTCAGCCGACGCGGATACGCTGCGCTTCCTGGCGGAGGAATTGCTTTAAGCAGATTGATAGCAGATTGTCGGTAACTCAACTGGGGACAACAGATGGCATATGCACCTGACCTGCGGCCCTATTACGACGCGGACAGTCACATCATGGAGTTGCCGGACTTCCTGACTGCGTACGTGGACCCGGATATTCGCGATGAAATTCCGCAGGTGAATTACAGCGCATCGATCGTCACCGATGAGGAAGTTGCCAAGATCATGGCCCAGGGGGGCAAACACTCGCCCGAGCATGTGCAGGCGCAGATAGATCTGGGTGACCGGCTCATCGAGAGTTCGAAGGAGATCCAGGCGCTGGGGGCGTTTACTTCCTCGGACCGGTCTACCGCCCTGGACCTGCTGGGGTTCAAGAAACAGCTTGTGTTCGCCACCCACAGTGTCGCGTTTCCTTTTCACCCGAGTTCGAAAAAGGACCCAAAACTTCGTTATGGCGCTACGCGAGCACACAACCGCCATATGGCTGAGTTCTGCGCCGAGGACAATCGGTTGATGGGGGTCGGGATCGTTCCTCTGGACGACCCCGCTCATGCCGTCGAAGAACTGGAGTGGGCACTGGACAATGGTCTCGAATCAATCTGGGTCCCCCACAGGGCGCCCATCGACCGATCTCCGGGCCATGTGGATTTTGAAGGATTCTGGGCACGGCTTGCGGAATCGGGCGTGCCGTTCCTGTTGCATGTTGGCGGTTCTCCCCTGCAGGTGTTGAAGTCCTGGAGCAATAACGGGCGGGGGCCTGTCAAGGACTGGATGGGCGGAGGCGAAAACGTTCGCACCAAAGACGCCGCCGTTTTACATCAGCCTCCCGAGATGTTCCTCAGCATGTTGGTTATGGACGGTGTGTTGGATCGTCATCCCGGACTAAAGGGGGCGGCCGTTGAGCTTGGTGCGGGATGGGTGCCGGAATTACTGAAGCGTCTGGATTGGGTATCGCGGATTTACGGTCGGGTTGATGAATCCGTGCGATTTGAGCGCACACCGTCGGAACAACTAACCGAACAAATGGGTTTTACTCCCTTTGCTCACGAAGACGTCGGCAATCTGGTGGCTCAGTCCAATGCGGACCTTTACCTTTTTTCCAGCGACTATCCGCATATCGAAGGTACGCGAGATCCCATCGAACGTTTTGAGCGAACGCTGCGGGACGTCGATGAAAAAGTAAAAAGAAACTTCTACAGCGAAAACTTCCTGAAGCTGTGGCCGGAAGCCCGAATTACTTAAGGTATGTTGGCCAGTGTTACCATGTTAACGGCTGTAAGAACGACCTCGACAATTCTGCGATTGGAGATACATCATGATTCGTAAGCTGCTCGTTTTGATTTCCATTTTTGTTGTATGGAGTGGCATGGCCCAGGCGGAAGGAATCAAGCGTACGTCTTCGGGTAAACCCGACCTGACCGGAACCTATGACGCCGGGACGCTCACGCCGATGAATCGGCCCGCGGCGTTGGGTGACAAGCAGTTCATGACCAGAGAAGAAGCGGATGTCAGTATCGCGGCGTCTACGGCGGCACTTGCCGCATTTGACAAAGATAGTGATCCCGACCGAGGAGCGCCCGTAAAGGGTGGCGATGGCAATCAGGCCTTCGGGGCCGGCGGTGTTGGTGGATACAACACTTTCTGGATCGACCCGGGTAGTGACGTTTTCGAGATCGATGGCAAGATCCGTACGTCCATAGTTTATGACCCGCCCAACGGTCGCCAGCCGCCAATGACGCCCAAGGCGCAGATGAAAATGGCGGACAACTTCAGTTCTTTCATTCATCAAAACGACGGTACGGCCTCGTGGCTTCAAAACGATGGCCCCGGTCCTTTTGACGGCCCCGAAAGCCTGGCGCTCGCCGAACGCTGCCTCCTCGGTTTCAGCGGCGGACCGCCCCAGGTCCCCAGTCTCTACAACAACTTCACGAAAATCATGCAGACCGAAGATCACGTCGTGATCCTCATCGAGATGGTGCACGATGCGCGCATCATCCGGCTCAACGCCGAGCATGGTCCGTCGACCGATCGTAAGTGGCTTGGCGACTCGGTCGGGCATTGGCAAGGTGACACCCTCGTTGTCGATACCGTCAACTTTCGTGAAAAAACCGGCCTCAATGGCGGTGACGAAAACCTGCATTTGACCGAACGATTTACGATGCAGGAGGATGGGAATGTACTGTACAACTTCACCGTGGACGATCCGACAGCATGGACCGCATCCTGGAGTGGTGAGTACGTATGGAAGGCGGGCGACGAGAAGGTATATGAATACGCGTGCCATGAAGGTAACTACGCAATGGGGAATATTCTGCGAGGGGCGAGGCTCCTGGAAGCGGAATTTTTGCAAGAGCGCGGTGGGGAATAACTGAGCGAAATATGTTGTTCGGAGTTTTCCTCGACGTGTGCAGTGCTCTGTAGTGTTTGACAAGTCCATAACCTAAGGCAGCATCAGGCCAATGC
>JAPUJX010000422.1 GCA_027295975.1 Gammaproteobacteria bacterium | reverse complement strand
TTCTTCCTTTTTAAGTTTGCTTTTGATAACCACGGTACGACCACTAAACAACTGTTTAGCTTTTAGGTCGTCGATCCCCAGCTCCCGAGCGAGGTTCGAACGTACTTTATCTTCGTTGGCTTGTTCGGAAACTTCGCCGCTGAAGAGCACTTGGTAGTTACCCATGGTCACTCCACAAGCTTTCGGCCTTTTCTTGCTCCCAGGCGTAACCTAAGGGCATTCAACCGGATGAATCCTGTCGCATCGGCCTGATGATACGCGCCGCCGTCATCTGCAAATGTGACGACGTCCGCATCATACAGACTGTCCTCCGGCGCCCACCGGCCCAAGACCGAAACTGCGCCCTTATAGAGCTTCTGCCTAACCCGCCCATTGACGGGTTTCTGTGATTCGTCCAGCAAAACCTGCAGCACCTTGCGTTCCGGCGACCACCAGAAGCCATTGTAAATTAACTTGGCATACCGAGGCATGAGTTCATCTTTCAGGTGCATCACCTCCCGGTCGAGCGTGATGGATTCGATGGCCCGGTGCGCCTTGAGCAGGATCGTGCCACCGGGGGTCTCGTAACAACCCCGCGCCTTCATCCCGACAAAGCGGTTTTCAACGATGTCGCTGCGACCAACTCCATGTGCCCCGCCCACTTCGTTGAGACGCAGGAGCAACACTTCCGGGTCCAAACCCTCGCCATCGATCGCAACGGGATCACCTGCAACGAAATCTATCTCGATTACGGCGGCTTGATCGGGCGCAGTTTCCGGCGCCACGGTCCAGCGCCACATGTCTTCGGCTGGCTCAACCCACGGATCTTCCAGGCGGTCTCCCTCGTAGGAGATGTGCAGCAGGTTCGCGTCCATGGAATAAGGCGACTTGTCTCCGCGGGAGAAATCCACGGGGATCTGATGCTTCTCGCAGAAATCCATCAAAGCTTCTCGAGAATTCAGATTCCACTCGCGCCAGGGGGCGATGACGGTGATATCAGGATTCAACGCATAGGCACCAAGTTCGAAGCGCACCTGGTCGTTGCCTTTGCCGGTTGCACCGTGGGAGATGGCCTCGGCGCCCGTTTCCGCGGCAATCTCCACTAATCGTCGAGCGATCAGCGGCCGGGCAATGCTCGTGCCGAGCAGATATTCGCCTTCATAAACGGTATTGCCACGAAACATGGGGAATACGTAATCACGCACGAACTCACGGCAGAGGTCTTCGATATGAATCTCTTTTACCCCCATGGCCTCGGCCTTGGCACGGGCCAGTGCCACCTCCTTGCCCTGGCCGATGTCGGCCGTGAAAGTAACAACCTCGGCTTGATAGGTCTCCTGCAACCAACGACAGATCACCGAAGTGTCCAGCCCGCCCGAATAAGCCAATACGATCTTGCTTGTCACCGGAGTTCCTCAGCGCCCGACGAAAAGGGCGCAATCTTACCCCTGATTCAAGGTTCACGCTGTAAATCATCACAGGGTGGGTCCAGGCTGTCCCTTTCGGGAGTCGCGTTGCCTGCCCCGGTTGAGCGAACGCCACGGCGGTATCGAATCCGATCTCCTTACTCTGTTATGGTTCGAGCATGAAAATGGCTGCACGATTTCGAGGTTTCCTCCCGGTGGTCATCGATCTGGAAACCGGCGGTTTTGATCCGAACGTCCATGCAATCCTGGAAATCGCGACCGTACGGGTGTATTTCAGCGAGGAACGGCTGGTTACCGGGGAAAGATGGCATCAGTCGGTAGAGCCTTATGACGGGGCGGAGATCGACCCCGCCGCACTGAAGGTGACCGGCATCGATCCCCACGACCCGGATCGCGGCGCCGTCGAGGAGTCACTGGCGCTCAAAGAGATGTTCCGACAGGTACGTAATGCGGTGAAGCTCGAACATTGTCAGCGAGCCATCCTGGTTGCACACAATGCCTCGTTCGACCAGCAGTTCCTATCTCAGGGAGTGGCACGCAACGGGATCAAACGAAATCCGTTTCACCCCTTCAGCTTCATCGATACCGCATCCCTCGCAGCGGTAGCTTACGGTCATACCGTGCTGAGTGAAGCCTGCTCGCGGGCCGGTATCGCCTTTGACGCAAGCCGTGCTCACAACGCGCTGTACGATGCCGAGCGCACCGCTGAACTGTTCTGCTCGGTGGTGAACGATTGGAATTTTCGCGGAAATCACTAGTCGACAAAGCCGACTAGCGCAGAAAACCTCCGAAGACGGCTACTCGGTTGGGGCCGAGTTCTTGACAAGCGTGGCGAGTTCACCCGATTCGTACATCTCCGTGATGATGTCGCAACCGCCGATCAACTCACCGTCCACCCACAACTGCGGAAACGTCGGCCAGTTCGCGATTCCCGGTAAGGTGGCGCGAATCTCGGGATTAGTCAGTATGTCGACATAGGCAAAACGCTCGCCACAGCCAATGAGACATTGCACCGTCTGTGCGGAGAATCCGCATTGCGGCGCTTGCGGCGAACCCTTCATGTAGAGGAGGATCGGATTACTCTCTATCTGCTCTTTGATGGTAGCGACTACTTCTTCGCTCATGACCGCACTCCGCTTTACCTGGCCTCCGTTAAGGGGGAGCATTGTACTCCATCCGTCGAACGGTCGGCATAGAAGCAATATCTATATTGCCAGAACCATTAATAGAACATGTTTATATCAGGAATCAGGGATCCGGCCAATCGGACCGCGAGGCAGCCATGATTGATGCGGAAGCAGGATTTGATCAGGAAATTGACCGCAGGGGCACATTCGCGAGCAAGTGGGAAAAGTATCGCGGGACCGACATCCTGCCGTTCTGGGTGGCTGATATGGATTTCGCCGCACCCCCGTTCATCCTGAGAGCCGTCGAAGCTCGGCTGCGCCATGGAATCCTGGGGTATACCGAGACTCCCGACGATCTCGTAACCGCTTTTCAGAACTGGCTGCAGCGGCGTCATGGTTGGACCGTCCCCACACAATGGCTAGTCTGGCTTCCGGGCGTGGTACCCGGGCTCAACCTGGCAGCAAAGGCGGTCGCGGCCACGGGTGGTTCTATTCTCATTCCTACCCCCGTTTACCACCCGTTCCTGCGAGTACCCGCCCACGCTGATCAGGCGTCCATCAAGGTCCAGCTTGCACGTTCCCACACCCGCTGGGAGATGGACTTCGACGCACTCGGTGAAGCCTGTGGTCGTGATACCCGGCTGTTTCTGTTGAGCAATCCGCAAAATCCCACTGGCCGTGCCTACACGTTGTCGGAGTTGACCGCATTGGCGGATTTCTGCCTCGAGCACGATCTCTATCTGTGCTCCGATGAGATTCACTGCGACCTGGTGCTCGATGAAAACACGAGCCACATCCCCATCGCGAGCCTTTCCCCTGAGATAGCCCAACGCACGATCAGTCTCTACGCAGCCAACAAGACCTACAACATTCCAGGCCTCGGGTGTGCCGTGGCCGTCATCCCAAACGCAAAGCTGCGCGCTAACTTTCTCGGTGCCAGGGAGGGACTGGTCCATGGCATCGGTCCACGTGCCTTCGCCGCTTCCGCCGCGGCATTTGCCGATACCAGTCAATGGCTGCCGGAGTTGCTCGAGTACCTGCGCGGCAACCGGCAGCGATTGCAGCAGTTGGTTGGAAAACGCATGACCCCCGTGGAAGCTACCTACCTGGCGTGGATCGATCTCCGCGATCTCAGCATCGACAATCCTGGCGGTTATCTCGAAAGTTACGGGCTGGGCCTTTCCGACGGCCTGATATTCGGTGGTCCCGGCTACGTTCGTTTCAACTTCGCCTGCCCGAGAGCGCTGATGGAGCGCGGATTACAACGGTTCGAGCACGCTCTCAACGCTGGCCATGAGGAGGGTCGCGGGGATTGAACTCCTAATTCCCCTGCAGTAGCATTCGCGGTTCTCGCAGGCAGCTCTCGCTGCCTGTTGTTGTTTCTGGAAACAAAAAACGCAATGCAGGCCACGCCATGACGCACTTGATGGAAACCTATAAAAGGCTACCCGTTGCCTTCGTTGAAGGCGAAGGCATTTACCTGCACGACGCAAGCGGTAAACGTTATATCGACGCGCTGACAGGGCTGGCGGTCTGTGGACTCGGCCATGCCCACCCCAGGGTAACCGAGGCGATCAGTCGCCAGGCCGCAAGCGTGCTGCACACCTCCAATCTCTACGAAATTCCACTACAAGCCAAACTCGCGGATCGTTTATGCGCGATATCGGGCATGGAGCGGGTGTTTTTCGGCAATTCCGGTGCCGAGGCCAACGAAGCCGCAATTAAGATAGCAAGGCTTCTCGGCCACCGGAGAAACATCGATCGGCCGACGATCATTGTCATGGACGGCAGTTTTCATGGCCGAACCATGGCCACCCTGACCGCAACGGGAAATCGCAAGGTACATGCTGGATTCGAACCCCTGCTCAACGGGTTCGTACGGGCACCGTTCAACGATATCGACGCGGTACGCCATATCGCTCAGAACAACAACGACGTCGTAGCGGTATTCACCGAACCTGTGTTAGGGGAAGGGGGCATCGTCATTCCAGACGAAGGTTACCTGCCGGCGTTACGCGAGTTGTGTGATTCCCATGACTGGCTACTCATTCTGGACGAGGTGCAGACCGGTAACGGCCGCACAGGCAAGTTTTTCGCTTACCAGCACGCCAACATCCTCCCCGATGTGGTGACGACCGCGAAGGGTCTCGCCAATGGTGTGCCCATCGGCGCATGCCTCGGCCGCGGTATCGCCGCGTCGCTTTTTCAGCCGGGAAATCACGGTTCCACCTTTGGCGGCAACCCCCTCGCGTGCGCCGCCGCTCAAGCCGTGTTGGACACCTTGGAGGAGGATGCCCTCCTCGACCGTGCGACCCTTCTCGGATCACGGATGCTCGAAGGGTTCAGGGAAAGCCTGAAAGGCAACAATCGCATTTCCGAGATACGCGGTAAGGGGCTAATGATTGCAATCGAGCTCAACGAATCCTGTACCGAGCTGGTCAGTGAAGGGCTCGACGCCGGAATTCTCATCAACGTCACTCAGGACAACATCGTGCGGCTGTTACCACCTTTGACTCTGACTGATGACGAAGCTGACGAGATCGTGCGCCTCGTCAGCCAGCTCATCAACAACTAGCCTACGGCAACTCCCTCATGGCAAAACGTGACTTTTTATCCCTCCTCGATTTCGCCCCGGAAGAACTGAACCAGTTGATCGAACGTGCCGGAACGCTCAAGCAGGAATTTCGTAGCGGCGGGTCCGAACAGCCCCTCAAAGGGCGCACCGCCGCCATGCTGTTTCAGTTGAACTCCACTCGTACCCGCGTCGCATTCGAAGCTGGAATGAGCCAGCTCGGTGGCCACGCGATAACGCTCAACTCCGAAGATACCCAGATGGGTCGCGGCGAACCCATAACGGATATGGCGAGGGTGCTCTCCGAGATGGTAGACATCGTGGTCGTTCGAACGATCAAACATGCCGACGTCATCGAATTCGCGGAGGCCGCCAGCATTCCGGTGATCAACGCCATGACGTCGCTTTTGCACCCTTGTCAGCTCCTTGCGGACGTACAAACCTTCGAAGAACTGCGAGGACCCATCCGGGGCAAAACGGTCGCGTTCATCGGCGACGGCTACAACATGTGCCACTCCTATATCAACGCGTCCCGCCAGTGGGGGTTCAACTTGCGGATCGCAAGCCCCGAAGGCTATCGGCCCGACTCGCAAATTCTAGCGTCGACAAACAACGTTACCCTGGTCGATTCCCCGCAGGAAGCGGTCGAGAACGCTGATCTTCTGGTTACCGACGTTTGGGCGTCCATGGGCCACGAAGCGGAGGAGAGGGACCGCCGTTCGACCTTTGCCAGCTATCAGATTACTGAAACGCTCCTCGACCAGGCCAAAAAAGACGCACTGTTCATGCATTGCCTTCCAGCCAAAAGAGGCGAAGAAGTGAACGAAACCGTGCTCGACGACCCGCGGTCGGTGGTGTGGCAGGAAGCCGGCAACAGGTTACACAGTCAGAAGGCGCTGTTGGAGTTCTTGTTGGGTTGAAAGGACAAAAAGGGGTCAGGTTCAATTAGAGTTTAATTATTGAATCTGACCCCTTTTTGTCCTAATTGAACCTGACCCCTTTTTGCCTTTTGCCTCAGGTGTGCGAAATTCGGCTAGCGGGAGAGGTTTTTCGATGCGAAAACCCTGCGCATAGTCTACCCCGATCTCCTGTAGACGTTCCAACACCTCGTCGTTTTCGACATACTCGGCGATCGTCTTTTTACCCATATAGTGGCCGATCTCGTTGATGGAGCGAACGACGGCGTAGTCGGCCGGATTGCTGGCGATGTCCTTGACGAAAACACCGTCTATCTTTACGAAATCGACGGGCAGGTTACGAAGGTACGAATAGGATGATAAGCCCGTCCCGAAGTCGTCCAATGAAAACTGGCAGCCGATGATCCTCATACGGTTCATGAAGTCCACCGCGTTTTCGAGGTTTGCGATAGCGGCGGTTTCGGTTATTTCAAAACACACTTTCCCTGTGGGTGCCTGGGAGTTGGCAAACTGCTCCAGAACAAAATCAGGGAAGGTCGTGTCGTTCACGGAGTGCCCGGAGACATTGATCGCAAAACCACCAAAATGATCCAGGTCGTTTCGGTGTGCCGACATCCAGGCCAGCACGTGTTCGATCACCCAACGGTCGATGGTGGTCATGCGGTTGTATGTTTCCGCGGCCATGATGAAATCCGTCGGTGGCATCGTATCGCCGAATTCATCGAGCATGGTGAGCAAAATTTCATAATGAGTGTCAAG
>JAPUJX010000421.1 GCA_027295975.1 Gammaproteobacteria bacterium | reverse complement strand
ACCGGTCGAGATATTCCTGAGTGGCGGACGCGACATCGAAAGTGGTGGCTGCGGCGATTGAATCCGCCTGACGGGTCATGACCAGCACACAACCACCAGAACGGCTGAGAAAACACCTCCCATGATCGACTTCACGACGTTGTCTCCTCGGACGAATGACCTGGAGCAAGGATAACTTGTTGACGCCAGGCTAGAAATCAAACCTTGATTGTTGTTCTATCGATGCTTGTTGTTGCTCCTGGGAAATGGTGACGGGCGATGGAAAATCTCGAGATACGTTTGCGTAATGCATGGGAGGGGCGCATTTCCGGTTGTATGTTGGGTAAGGCTGTAGAGAGGTTTTCCATGCGCCAAGGCCAGCAGGCGCTTGCAAGTTATCTTGCAAGCGTCGATGCGTTACCGCTGCGAGACTACATCCCTTACACGGCAGACCTGCCTACGGCTCTCGAAAAGGCCTGTTGCCGGGGAAACCTCAACCGAAGCGAAGCAGACGATGACATCAACTACTCGTTTCTTGCGTTGTTGATGCTGGAGGCTCACGGGCGGGACCTGTCTACCGAGCAAGTCGCGAGAACCTGGTTGCGGCGTCTTCCGGTCGCAATGACGTACACGGCTGAGCGTGCCGCATACCGCACGCTTCTGAACAACGCCCACGAATGGTTTCCAGAGGGTCACGCGCCGGGATTTGATCTCGTTGAGTGTTCCGACAACGAATACAACGACTGGATCGGTGCGCAGATACGAGCCGATCTTTATGGTTGGACCTGTCCGGGTCAACCTGAACTGGCCGCCGGTCTCGCGCGAGCCGACGCCCGGCTATCCCATCGCGGCGACGGGGTCCACGGGGCGGTATTTGTTGCCGCCCTGGGGGCTCTGATACCCGAGAACCATACCCTGGAAGACGCGGTCGAAGCCGCGCTGCAACACATTCCGCCCGACTCGGGTTGCGCGGAGGCGATCCGTTTTGCGGTTGAGGTCGTACAGGTTGGTTTGGATGACGCCTCGATCCGCGAACGGTACGCACATCTGAGCGTGGTGCATACCGTCAACAATCTCGCGCTGGTGGTCTGGGCATTGCTGCGCCACCCCGAAGACTACGGCGCTGCCATAGGAGATGTGGTGGCGGCAGGCCTCGACACCGATTGTAATGGCGCCACCGTTGGCGGGCTCTGGGCTTTACAAGGCAAGCAGGTTCCGGGCGAATGGACCAGACCATGGCGGGAAACGGTGATGGTTTCTCTCGGGGGTTGCGCGGAGATCAAGCTGGATGAGTTGGTGGCGCGTACCGTAGCCGTGACAGAAGCGTTGACAGCCTAGCGCTCCGGCACCAGCGGGTTCCCGTCCTGGATGTAATGGGATTGGTCTGGCGTTCATGCAAATCCATACAAAATGGTGCAAACACTCACACAAGATCATGAACACCCTCCATTTTGGGTTGTG
The DNA here is from genome assembly GCA_027295975.1 of Gammaproteobacteria bacterium. Classification (GTDB taxonomy): domain Bacteria; phylum Pseudomonadota; class Gammaproteobacteria; order Pseudomonadales; family Azotimanducaceae; genus SMWK01. The sequence continues at coordinate 1,699 of JAPUJX010000421.1, read as the reverse complement.
TAATGTGATACATCACACAGTTTGGGGGGATTGTGATGCGTACTCGATCGTTGCTGTTGGGTGTGGGGGCACTGACGCTCACCGCCGGTTTTTCAATGAGTGCCTCGGCAGAGATCGTCGCCCGGTGGGATGAACAGGGAATCGCTCACTTTGGCAACCTGCAGTTTGCACCCAGAGATCCGAAAGCGGTAAAGCTGCTGGAGGTGCAACCGACCAACGGCATGGTGGCGGCACAGGCGACTGCAAAACCCAATCGATCTCCACGGTTCACGTTCATCAAAAAGAGGGCGAAATCCAATCAGCGTGGTTGGCGCGGTAACAAGAAACAGGGGTCCGCTCGTGGCAGTAGACGTTGATGAGAGCCCGATGAGAAACAGCGTAACTCAGTTCAGCGGTCGGCGGATGTAACAGGTACGCCCGCAGACGCCAGCGCGATGAGTAATGCTTTCTGAACGCCGCGAAATCCCTCGGTGTTCGACCACCATTCGTGGATCGAGTGTGCTCCGCCGCCTTGTCCGCCTCGGCCGATGGTTGTTGCGGGAATCCCGAGGGCGATAGGTATGTTCGCGTCGGTGGATCCGGCAGTCAGTTCGGGCTCGACACCGAAAAATCGCGTTGCGGCCTGGGCGCGCTGAATCAGCGGTGTTTGTGGGTCGATCACGCCCGATGGTCGATTGCCGATCGGTACTACCTCGACGCGCAACGGCTCGCCCCGGGTACGCAGCCTGTTTTGCTCCGCCAATGCCTCTTGCACGGCACTTTGCAGGAGTGCGTCCAGCCGCCGGAGCCGATCGGGATCTTCCGAGCGCATGTCGATTTCCGCCCAGCTTGCAAAGGGAATCGCGTTAACCGAAGTTCCTCCGCCGATGCGGCCTATGTTGTATGTCGTGCGGGGCCCGGAGGCGACAAAAACGAGAGCGTTCCGGTCGAAAAAGTGGATGGCGCGCGCCAGCGCGTGGGCCGGGTTCCCTAACCCGAACGCGCTCCATGAGTGCCCACCGGCGCCTTTGAAAGTTACCCGGTAGCGGTGCGATCCGATGGCGTGATTCAGTACTCGTTCGAACGAACCTCCGTCGATGGCGATGAACTCATCGATGCGCGGGCCGCCCTGGCGAAAGAGGTATTTTGTGCCGCGCAGGTCTCCGAGCCCCTCCTCTCCGACCGTCCCGATAAAAAGCAGATCGTCAACGGTCTCGACACGGGCTGCGATCATTGCCCGTATCATGATCAGAAGCAGCACCAGACCGCGCGTATCATCGCCGATACCCGGTGCATAGAGCTTGCCATCGTCTCGTCTTACGGTAACGTCCGTGCCTTCTGGAAAAACGGTGTCCAGGTGGGCGACGATGGCGACGGTTTTTTCGCCGGAACGTCCCCGCCAGCGGCTGATGACGTTTCCTTCTTTATCTATTTCGGTCTCCCGCATTCCGGCTTCGCGGAGCAATTCCGCATAAGCCTCGGCGCGCGCACTCTCCTTGAACGGGGGAGCGGGGATTTCCGTCAGCTTGATGAGTTCGGCATCACTTTGTGAATCCAGGGTTTCAATGACCCGCAGCGCCTCGCGGATTTCGGGACGCTGCGCCAGCGTTTTGATCTCCAGATCGAAGTCGATCGTTGCGGCACGAAGGGTTGCCACAAAAATCAAACAGACGGCAAATACCGACGTTGACCTGATCAAGGTTGAGCCGGCCCTTTCAGT
>JAPUJX010000420.1 GCA_027295975.1 Gammaproteobacteria bacterium | reverse complement strand
TGTGAAAAACCACGCAGCGTCGAAAACCGGGGTTTCCCATCTCGCCTGCCGCCTGCAGCAGGCCGACCGGGGGTTGGTTTTCGTCGATGTATATTTCCGAATAACATTCGTCGGCGGCGATGACAAAATCGAAACGTTCCGCCTGTTCCATCAACCAACCGAGTGTTTGCGTATTTATTGTCGTGCGGGTGGGATTGCCGGGAGAACATAGGTATATCAACTCGCAGCGTTTCCAGACATCTTTGCTCACGGAACGGAAGTCGCTCTGGTATTCCCGGTCCCGACGGGCGGCGACGAAATACGGCCTGGCGCCCCGTAACAGGGCGGCGCCCTCATAAATCTGATAAAACGGGTTAGGTAGGACAACCAGAGACTCGGGGCGACCGCTCAGCACTGCCTGGCCGAATGAAAACAGGGCCTCCCTCGTGCCGGCCACGGGCAGAATTTGTTTTTCGGGATCCACCTGGACCGAAAATCGCCGCTTCAACCAGGCGCTAATGGCTTCACGCAGTTCCAGCGTTCCCCTGGTCGACGGGTAGGCGGACAGATCGGTCGCGAGACGCGCCCGGTCAGCGAGCACGTCCAGGACAAATTCAGGTGGTGGGTGTTTTGGCTCGCCAATCGACAGCGCCACGGGTTTGTATGCCGGGTCTGGAGTTAACCCCTCCTTCAATGCGCTCAAACGCTCGAAGGGGTATGACTGCAATCGATCGATGTACGGATTCACTTGCTCACCACCTGGTGTCCAGGGCTGACGGAGCCCACAATAATAGGTTGCCGGGGTGTCAGATGCTCAGGGTGATTTGCGAATCCAGCCGTTGCCGCAGGGTGTTTTCCAGCGTGTAGGCTTGTTCTTTGTCTTCTATGAGATGGCCGTTGGCATCGAGAATGTAAAATACGTCTTCGACCCGCTCACCCAATGTGGCGATACGCGCACTCAATACCGTGACCCCGAGGTCGAGAAACAACAGACCGATACGAGCGAGAAGGCCAGGGCGATCGGATGCGATTATCGTCAGTTCGGTGTGGTTGACACCTTTGCTGTTGGTGATGCGAACTTGCGTCCGCCGGGTAAGTTGCTTCAGTTGTCTGGGTAAAAGTCGCCGCACGGTTTTCTGCAGACTGTCGGGTTGGGCAAGCAACTTTGCGAGCTGTTTCTGGACGCGGGTGCGCGCGGCGGGATTTCTTGCAATAGGTAATCCGGAATCGTCGAGTACCACGTAAGTGTTGAGACACAAACCCTGCTCGGATGTGTGAATGTTGGCGTCGAAGACCGACAGGTTCAACTGATCGAGGGCAACTACGCTTGCCGCAAAAAGGTTCGCCTGGTCCCTTGTGTAGAGAAAAATTTCGGTGGCTCCTTCGTCGGTTACCTGACTTTTCAGATCCTGCAATTCCACCAGCGGGCCTTTGTCCAGATCGTGGTTTTGAATCACTCGGGTGATGTGCGCCACCAGGCGGGGGGTATGCCGCAGAAAAAACTCGTCTCCGGGAATTTCCCAGATTGTTTCCACTTCCGATGTTGACATGCCCTGGGATATGAGCTTGTCGAGCGCGCTCTCCTGGCATGCGCGGATACTGGTCAGCTTGTCAACGGGCGATTCGAGCCCACGGCGTAATGCCTTGCGTGTCTCACCGTAGAGTTGCCGCAACAGAGTTGCACGCCAGTTGTTCCAGAGTGTGGGGTTGGTGGCATTGATGTCCGCTACGGTGAGCGCGTAGAGGTAATTCAAGCGCATCTCGGATTTCACTTCACTTGCGAACTCAAGAATGACATCGGGGTCGTAAATGTCTTTGCGCTGTGCGGTGCTCGACATCAGAAGATGCTGACGGACGAGCCAGGATACCAGTTTGGTGTCAGCCTCCCCTATCTCGTGACGCTGGCAGAAAGCCGTGACGTCGTCGGCTCCCAGCTGGGAGTGATCTCCACCGCGCCCCTTGCCGATATCGTGGAACAGTCCTGCGATGTAAATGAGCTCAATCTTGGGGATGTTGTTGATGCAGTGACAGGCTACGGGGAAGTGTTCCCGCATGGAACGGTAGTGAAACCGTCGGATGAAGCGAATGACCATCATCGTATGAGCGTCGACGGTGTAAATATGAAAAAGATCGTGCTGCATTTGCCCGACAATCTCACCGTACTCGGGTATGTAGCGGCCTAATACACCGTAGCGGCGCATTCGGGTCAGTTGGGAGACGAGTGTATGGGGCGCCTTCAGAAGGTCGATGAAAAGCCTGGTGTTCTCCGGATTGCGACGATATTCATCGTTGATGACGTGCAGCGAATCTCTAATCAGACGAATGGTATGGCTGCGAACTCCGGCAATGTCCACCCGGTTTGCCATGATGACGAAAATCTCGAGCAGAGCGCTGGGATGGTCGTGAAAGACATCGTCGCTGCAAGTCTCTATGTAGTTGTTGCGAATTCGGAATCGTTCGTTGATAGGTTCGATGGTGGGTTTTTCGTTCGCACGCAAAATTGATTCGTCGAAATGTTGCAGGAGAATGTCGTTGACTTCACGCAGCGCCAATACATGTCGATAGTAGTGGTGCATGAACCGTTCCACCCCGAGGTGTGAACCGGTGTCGGCAAATCCCAGACGTTGCGAAAGGGAGCGCTGAAACTCGAATTGCAATCTGTCGTCTTTGCGGTTCGCGAGCAGGTGCAATCCGAAACGAACCCACAGCAAAAACCGTCGACCGTCGGTCAGCCATTCCTTCTCCTGGTGCGTCAGCATGCCCAGTTCTTCGAGTGCATCGGGATTGGTTGTGCCGAACTTCCGGTCCAGAACCCACATGGCCGTTTGTAAGTCTCGTAGCCCACCGGGAGAGGATTTGATGTTGGGTTCGAGACCGTATTCGACGTTGTCGAAGTGTTTGTGGCGTGCTTCCTGCTCGTCGCGTTTTGCCTTGAAGAAAGCTTCAGGTGGCCACAGCCGGGATGAGTTGAGAACTCGAGTCAGCTTTGCGTCGAGGGTCTCGGAACCGACCAACAGGCGTCGTTCGAACATTGCCGTTGCTACCGTGATGTCTCGCTGTGCCTCTTGCCGGCATTCCTTCAGGCGCCGCACACTGTGACCAATCTCGACATTCAGGTCGTAGAGTGAATGGAGGAAGGTTCTGATCTCCTCCCGAAAGTCTTTCGGCCGGGAGGCTAGAATCAGCAGGTCGATATCGGAATGGGGCAATAGTTCTTGTCGGCCATATCCGCCGACGGCATACAGGGAAATCTCCTCCAGGGCTTTTTCCGGCATGATGTGATGCCAGGTTTCACGCAGCAACTCGTCGAAGAAGTTGGATCGTCTTTCTATGAGCCCCAGTACGTCCTCGTTTTTCCAGTAACGCATGGCCAGATCTTCGTCGTGGCTGGCTAGTTTTCGTTTGGGTGTGCCGGTTTCGAGATTCACGGCTTACCCGATGACTGCCGGTGGTGTTTCTCGGCTCACCCGAAAGGCTCATCGCTGCGTCGTGTGAGCACTTCGCAGCCATCGCTGGTAACGAGCAGAGTATGTTCCCACTGGGCCGAAAGCTTGTGATCCTTGGTCACGACCGTCCAATGGTCGGGTAAGATCTTTACATGTCTTTTGCCCGCGTTGATCATCGGCTCGATCGTAAACGACATGCCTTCCTCCAGCGTCGTCAATGTGTTCGGGCGCCCGTAGTGAACCACCTGTGGCTCGTCGTGAAACACCCGTCCGATGCCGTGGCCGCAGAACTCCCGGACGACCGAGAAATGATTGTTCTCCGCATGGGTTTGTATTGCATAACCGATGTCTCCCAGTCGGGCACCGGCCCGCACCGCTTCGATGCCTTTGTAAAGGCACTCCTGGGTCACCCGGACGAGGCGCTCGGAGAGCACACTGGGTTTACCGACAAAAAACATCTTACTGGTATCGCCGTGATAGCCGTCTTTGATCACGGTGACATCGATATTCAAACTGTCGCCGCTTTTTAGAACCTTCTTTGCCGCAGGTATACCGTGGCACACCACGTGGTTGACCGATGTACAGATGGATTTCGGAAACGGTATCTGCCCGGGGGAGTTGCTGTAGTTCAGCGGCGCCGGGATGCAATCCAGTTCGTCGACGATGAAGTTGTGGCATATCTGGTCGAGTTCCCCCGTCGACACCCCGGGGCGAACACAGGCCCCGATCATGTCCAGGACGCTGGCCGCCAGTTTACCGGCAATTCGCATTTTTGCGATTTCCTCTGCGCTGTTGAGTCTGGCGACCATATTCCGACCTCGTTAGTAAAAGTTTCCGCCAAAAACGGATTATGGTATAAAGCGCGCCGCTTTGGGCAACACTTGGGTGTTTTTACCCGGGTGGCGGCTGGAACGCCGAGTACAGCCCTGAGCGGCATGGCACCTGTCCGTGAGGAACGGATGCCCGTGTCAAATTAACTCTCACGTGTCCCGACACGTGCTTCCGGGTGCCGGACTCGAGTTGTCTGGTTGAAGCATGGGGGCCACGGAGGCGCAACCCGGAGATATATAATGAACGATATCAGTATGCGCGACATGCTGGCCGCAGGTGTGCACTTCGGCCATCAAACCCGTTTCTGGAATCCCAAGATGGCGCCGTTCATCTTTGGCTCCCGCAACAAAATCCACATCATCAACCTCGAAAAAACCGTACCGGCGTTCAACGCGGTTCTGCTCGAGTTGCGTAACCTGGGAACCCGGGGGAGCAAAATTCTCTTCGTCGGCACCAAACGAGCCGCAACCAAGGTAATCAGCGAACAGGCCAAGCGGGTGGGGATGCCTTTTGTTGATCAACGGTGGCTCGGTGGAATGTTGACCAACTACAAAACCATTCGCCAATCCATCAAAAGGCTCAAGGAACTCGAGATTCAGGCGACGGATGGCACCTTCGAGATGTTGACCAAAAAAGAGGCTCTCCAGAAAAGCCGATTGATGGAAAAACTCGAACGCAGCCTTGGTGGTATCAAGGATATGGGTGGACTGCCCGATGCTCTGTTCGTGGTTGACGTGCAGCACGAACACATCGCGGTAAGCGAAGCCAATAAGCTCGGGATTCCGGTTTTCGGAATTGTTGATACCAACAGCGACCCGGATGGTATCGATTACGTTATTCCCGGGAATGACGATGCGATTCGCGCCATCCGCCTCTACGTGACGGCCGTCGCTGACGCTATTCAGGAAGGCAGAGAAACCGCCGCGGGGGACGTTCACCCTGACGAGTTTATCGAAATTGATGCGGTGGTCGAGCCTGCAAAAGTAGCGGCCTCACCGAGGATCGCTCGGAAAAAGCCCACCAAGCAGGCAACCGCCGAACCCGCCCCAGAGGATTCCGAGGACAAATCGGCCTCGGAGGAAGGGGTTGCGGAAAAAACGGCTGTAGACGAAGCAGCCGAATCGAGCACCCGGAGCGAGGAATAGCAGATGGCCATAACGGCAGCACTGGTTAAGGAACTTCGAGACCGCACCGGCCTTGGCATGATGGATTGCAAGAATGCGCTACAGGAAAGTGATGGAAATGTGGAACAGGCGATAGACGAACTTCGCAAAAAAAGTGCCTTGAAAGCAGCCAAGAAGGCCGGCCGCACCACGGCGCATGGATTGCTGGGTGTGAAAATTTCTACGGACGGCAAACGGGCGGCCATGGTCGAGATAAACTGCGAAACGGATTTTGCCGCCAAGAACGACAAATTTGTCAGCTTCGTCGATACCGCCCTCAATGGGGTTTTCGATCGCGGTGATGACGATCTCGAAAAACTCCTCGCTGACGGGTTGAATGCCGAGCGTGAGGCATTGGTTCAGCAAATCGGGGAGAACATCACGGTAAGACGGGTTACCTTTTTCGGCACGGACGACGGTTTCATCACCGGTTATCTTCACGGTGACAAACGTAAAGCGGCGCTCGTTGAACTCTCCGGCAAAAACAACGAACTGGGTCGAGACCTCGCCATGCACATCACCGCAATCGGTCCCCTCGTCGTCGCGTCGGCGGATGTTGCTCAGGATCTGCTCGCCAAGGAAAGAGAAATCTACCTTGCTCAAGCCCAGGAAAGCGGTAAGCCGCCGGAGATCATCGAGAAGATGGTGAACGGCCGCGTGCGCAAATATCTTGCGGAGGTGAGTTTGTTGGATCAGCCCTTCGTCAAAGACGGCAACGTCAAGGTCGGCGCCCTGCTCGCGTCGGCGGATGTGGAATGCCGGAGATTTGCCCGTTTCGAAGTTGGTGAAGGCATAAAGGTCGAAAAAAGCGACTTTGCGGCCGAAGTGGCCGCCCAGGTCAAGGACTCGGATCTCAAGGACCCGGACTAACCGCCCTTGCAACGTTTGCTTTTGAAG